>CANBQQ010000029.1 GCA_947371715.1 Flavipsychrobacter stenotrophus | reverse complement strand
GTTTTGACTACCGGAATATGGTTAAAGCACTGTCTAAACAATACAGGTGTATCGCCATTGACCACATAGGGTTTGGACTTTCGGACAAGCCGGAGCACTATGATTATTCTACTATCAATCACAGTCTGACGTTGGAGCAATTTGTTACTGCCAAGCAGCTAGAGAACATAACAATTGTAGTGCATGACTTCGGCGGGCTTATAGGATTGAATTTCGCGATCAATAACCCGGAGAAAGTAAAGAGAATAGTTGTGCTTAATTCGTGGTTGTGGAGCAGTGAGCACCAGCCTGACTATATTAAGCTGCGTAAGGTGTTGAAGAGTCCATTCTTGCCATTTCTATATCGGCATCTCAATTTTTCGGCGAGATTTGTTCTGCCATCTTCTTTTGGTACCAGGAAGCTAGATGGTAAATTACTGAAACAATACACCGGTCCGTTTGCCAACCGACACCAGAGAGAGGGCACACTGGCATTTGCAAAGTCATTGCTTAATGACCAGGAATGGTTTGAACAACTGTGGGTCAAAAAGCAATCAATAAATGCAAAGCCTACGCTATTCATATGGGGTATGAAAGACCCTGTGATCACGCCGCCCAACCTGGATAAATTCGTATCCGGGTTTCCCAATTCCACTGTTGTACAATTGGCTACCTGCGGCCATTTCCCGCAGGAGGAGGAGCCGGAACAATTAATAAGGGCATTGCTGAAATGGCTCGATTGACAGACTAAAACTGCAACTTATAAATAAAGTTAGGAAAGAAGCCCAATTGATAACTGGTCATTATGGTTTTACTGCCGTTGTCGTAAGACTGCGAAAAAACATTCTGATGATTGGTGACATTCTGTAGGTCCAGTGAAAAAGTCTGAGATAATTTTCTTGACTTACTATTGAGTGCAAAACCCAGTTTAAAGTCTAACCTGAAGTAGTTATCGTATCGACTGGTATATGCATAGGTATCGCTTTTCAGTACCGTGTTACCTACCATCTGCGAAGCCGCAAGATCTATTGGGGTATGAAAACGGCCACCCGCATTTGTAAATTTCAAGTCGGTAGTGAATTTGTTTCTCTTATCAGACCCTACTTTAAATTCTTTGCCAACAAGTAGATTGTATACATACTTGCCATTGAAAGCAGTGTTGTGCTCTACTCCGTCGCTGCCCATATATTTAGATTCATATACCGAAGAAGTAAAGAGCCCGTAGTAGCCTTTGCTAAAGAATTTTTCGATGGTCAGTTCAGCCCCATAGTTAGTACCCGTGCCATTATTCTTAAGATTCACAGACAGGTCTGGCTTGAAGCTGGAACCGGTATTGAGCATAGAGTAGCTGCTGGAGACTGAATCGACCGGCACATCGTACAGGTATTGATAATAGACCTCTGCTTTTACACGCCAATCTTTAAACGGTTGCCAATCGTACCCCAATACATAGTGCTGACTTTTTGTGAAGCCCAGGTCTTTATTGGTGGCCGTTGCATTCTGTATCTGATTGTAATAGATATTTACGGGTTGCATCTGCGCATGCAATCCGAATCCCATAGTCAAGCTGCTTTTCTTGCCCACGTCATACTTAAATGCGATACGGGGTTCCAGTGATGTTGATCTTGTGTTGAGGAACAGCTTTTGCGTATGCAGGCCAACATTGGCGGTGAGCCTTTCAGTGATATTATACTTCAGGTGAGCATATGCCTGTGCCAGATGAGTTGCATTATTGTTATCCCATATCTGCATCCAGTCGGGCATATTTCTGCGGGTGCGGTAATACAGGTCTAGGTTGATCAGTTGATCCTGGAGGCCCACTTTGAAAAATAGCCGCGAGTTGATCTTATTGTTGTAAGCCACAGAAGCCGTGTATGCTGTTTGAATTACTTTTTCTTCTTCAATACTCCTGCTGTTATTGCTTGAATCTGCTGAAGATTGATATTGAGTGTTCTTAGCATAATTGACACCCAAAGATGAGGTGATATAAGAGCGCTTGTTCAATATCTTTACATGTTTGATGCCGATGATCCCAATGGCACTGTAAAGGTCTGTATTGTCGGGTGGCGAGTATAAACTTCCACTTTTACCGCCGGATATGCCAATGCTGCTATTTGCCAGTATGCCAAATAAACTGAAGGTGCCTAGTTTAGTATTGCCACTGGTTATCTTAAACGAAAGATCTTTGTATGCCGGAGTAGCTGAAGTGCCAATATTGATACCAAATGTAGATGCCAGAAATGCTACAGACTGGCGATAGGCAACCAGGTAAGACGCACCGCTACCTTTAGCTATCGGCCCCTCGGTCATACCTTCAAGCCCTGTAACGAGGCCCAGCTGTGCTGTATGTTCCCTCTTTTCCGTATTACCGGTTCTGAAACCAAGATCGAAAACACCGGCTATGGCATTGCCATACTCTGCGGGAAAGGCAGAGGTAAAGAAATCGGAGTTTTTGAGCATATTGGTATTGAGTGCACTAACGGCCCCGCCGGTAGTACCTACTGTGGCAAAGTGGTTAGGGTTGGTAACATTCATACCATCTATCCGCCAGCATACACCTACCGGTGAATTTCCCCTGATCACAATATCATTTCTTGAATCGTCGGGAGCGCTTACCCCTGCAAAATTGGCAACCAGGCGGGCGGGGTCACTACGACCGCCGGCATACCTGTTGACTTCTTCCATAGAAAATGTGCGGGCACTTACAGTTGCCAGTTTATTAATGGTAACTGCCTTGTCAGAAGATCTGATCACTACTTCCTTAAGCCGTTTAAAAGTCTCTTCTATGCTAATGTCTAAGATGGTTTCTTTGCCTGATGCTACTATTACATTGGGCAGATAAACATCTTTATAGCCATTGTTTGTTATCCGTAATTCGTACCTGCCGGGAGTTATGCTGCGCAGCGTGTAATTGCCATTTGAATCGGACAGGGCCTGATGATTAGCTGAATCATTTACGATCTGAACTATAGCGCCACGCAGCGGCACCAGTGATAACTTGTCGGTAATTGTACCTCGGATGTTCTGCTTATTGCCCTGTGCGTGTAGCGATAATGGAATGAAGGCCCAGATCAATAAAAGACAAAACGTAACTATTATGGGTTTTCCGGAATGAAGGTCTCTTTTGATGTTATCACACGCACGGGGCGATTGCTGCATAAATTCTATTTGCAGGGTTAGACGCCGGCATTTGGGAAATCCTTTTTATTAATATGTATATTGTTTATAGTCAATTGTTCGCGTTAGCATCGAATACGGGAATGGTACTATCTTTTAGAGTAAGACGATGAACAACACACACGATATGGATCAAGTCTAAAACGTGTAAGCCACCCGAAATAGGTGGCTTACACAACTGACTATTGTTTTAAATCATTAGCTGCACCCGGTGGTTGTGCCACAATTAGGGCACATATAGCAAGTGCCGTTACGCAGGGTTATGTTACCGCATTGGCGACAGGCAGGTGCATCGGCACTGGTGCCCATCATCTTCTTTAGATCGGCACTGTTTTGTGCCATCATGCTTACGGGTGCTGGTGCTATGGCCTGTTTAGGCTTTGCTGTGTTTGCAGCAGGCTGTGTTACGCGCACCTGCGATAGTTCATATTGTTTCTGTGCGGCAACTTCCTCGTTGTGTGGTAGCTTGTCCGGGTCCTGCACGTGTACAAGATCATCGCGGTCCAGGTATTCATATGCCAGCAATCTGAAGATATAATCAAGCACTGATGTGGCTGATTTGATATTCGGATGCTCTACAATACCCGACGGTTCGAAACGGGAGAAGATGAACTTATCAACATACTCTTCAAGCGGTACACCATATTGCAGACCTACCGATATGGCTATTGCAAAGCTATTGAGCATGCTGCGCATGGTAGCGCCTTCTTTGGCCATGTCTATGAATATTTCTCCGAGTGTACCGTCACCATATTCACCAGTGCGCAGGAACATGGCTTGTCCACCAACCTTGCCTTTTATGGTGTACCCTCTGCGTTTGGCAGGTAATTGTTTGCGCTCTACGATACGGCTCAGTTCTCGTTTTAATTGCGTATCAGGGCTTTCCTGCACGCGGCGGTTCACTTCTTCCAGCAGGTCTTCTACTGTAAGCAGGCTCATATCAACTATTTGTTGCGCATCAGCAACCGGAGTAGCTGAGGTTTCTTCTTTTGCCTCTTCTTTATCCTTCTTTTTGCTATCGCTCTTAGTGCTCAATGGCTGGCTCAATTTAGAACCATCACGATACAGTGCACAAGCCTTGAGGCCCAACTGCCAGCTGAGGAAGTAACAATCTTTGATCTCATCAACAGACGCCTCATTAGGCAGATTAATGGTCTTTGAAATAGCGCCGCTTATGAAAGGTTGTACCGCACCCATCATGCGGATGTGGCCATGTGCATGTATGTAACGCTCACCTTTCTTGCCGCACTTATTTGCACAATCAAATATCGAAAGATGTTCTTTCTTCAGTAATGGCGCTCCCTCCATCATCATGGTGCCGCAGGCGTAATCGTTTGCGGCTTCTATTTCTTCATCGGTAAAGCCCAGTTCATGCAGCAGGCTAAAGTCCGGTGCATAATATTGCTCAGGTGTAAAGCCAAGGCGTTGCAGGCAGCTTTCGCCGAGGGTGTATACATTGAATACAAACCCTGCTTCAAATGCGCTTTCTACTGCAATATCGAGTTTCTTTATTTCTTCAGCAATAAAGCCCTTTTCGCTCAGGCTCTGATGATTGATGTAAGGTGCACCTGCAAATGTGCCATGCCCCTTTGCATACTTCACTATGACATCAGCCTCTTCGGCAGTGTAGCCCAGTTTCTTTAACGCAGCAGGTATAGATTGGTTGATGATCTTAAAGTAACCACCACCAGAGAGCTTTTTGAATTTCACCAATGCGAAATCAGGCTCTACGCCGGTAGTGTCGCAATCCATTACCAGGCCTATGGTGCCGGTTGGTGCAATAACGGTTGCTTGCGCGTTGCGGTAGCCATATTGTTCGCCCATTTGCACGGCGTCATCCCATGCACGTGTGGCTGCTTTCAGCAGATAATCGGGGCAATACTTGGCATTGATACCTACAGGTTTTATTTCCAGTCCTTCAAACGCGTCGGTAGCGTCATAAGCAGCTGCACGGTGATTGCGCATCACCTTCATCATGTGCTCTTTGTTCTCGTTATACCTCGCGAATGTGCCCAGACTTGCCGCCATCTCAGCCGATGTCTTGTAGGCAACACCATTCATAATAGCGGTGATGGCACCTGCTATTGCACGGCCTTCTTCGCTGTCGTAGGCTATACCACTTACCATCAGCATAGAGCCCAGGTTGGCATACCCTAATCCGAGTGTACGATAATCATAACTGAGTTGCGCAACTTCAGGAGAAGGGAACTGGGCCATCAATACAGATATTTCCAGCACTACTGTCCACAAACGGGTCATGTATTCAAAGCCAGCTACATCAAACTGACCGGTCTCTTCACTAAAGAAACGACGCAAGTTGAGGGATGCTAGATTGCAGGCTGTATTGTCGAGGAACATATACTCAGAGCATGGATTAGATGCTCTTATAGCGCCGCCCTCGGGGCAGGTATGCCATTCATTGATCGTAGTGTCATATTGCGTACCGGGATCTGCACAACGCCATGCCGCATAGGCTATCTTTTCCCACAGTTCTTTTGCAGGAATAGACTTCATTACCTTGCCGGTGCTGCGGGCGGTCATATCCCAGTCGCTGTTATTCTCCAGGCTATGGAAGAATGCATTAGGAATACGCACTGAGTTATTTGAATTCTGCCCTGATACTGTTTTGTAGGCTTCACCTTCATAGTCTGATGGATAACCCGCAGCGATCAATGCAGCAACTTTCTTTTCTTCCTGTACCTTCCAGTCTATAAAGTCTATTACTTCAGGATGGTCGAGGTCAAGACATACCATCTTAGCAGCCCTACGGGTAGTGCCACCACTCTTGATAGCACCTGCCGCACGATCGCCTATCTTCAGGAAGCTCATCAATCCGCTCGAAGTACCGCCACCACTCAGCTTTTCCCCTTCCGCACGAATATTGGAATAGTTGGTGCCTACGCCGGAACCATATTTAAATATACGGGCTTCACGCACCCACAGGTCCATAATGCCACCATCGTTGACCAGATCATCATCTACACTTAAGATAAAGCAGGCGTGTGGCTGAGGGCGTTCGTAAGCGTTCTTAGATCTTTCCAGTATACAGGTTATCGGATCTACATAATAGTGTCCCTGTGCTTTGCCCTCAATGCCATAGCTGTTGTGCAGCCCTGTGTTGAACCATTGCGGAGAATTGGGCGCACAGCTTTGCATGAGTATGCTGAATACCAGCTCATCATAAAATACCTGTGCATCTTTTGCAGAAGCGAAATAATTATATTTTTCGCCCCAGGTGCGCCAGCAATCTGCCAGCCTGTTGGCTACTTGTTTTATAGATGTCTCACCACCGGTCGTTCCATCGGGCATAGGCACGCCTGCCTTGCGGAAATACTTTTGCGCCAAGATATCAGTTGCTATCTGCGACCAATGCGCAGGCACTTCTACATTGGTCATCTCAAAGACCTTCTCGCCATTGGGGTTTCGGATCACGGAGGTACGATAGTCGTACTCAAACATGTCGAACGGATTAACGCCGTCACGTGTGTACTGTCGTTGAAACGGCAGTCCTTTACCTGTAGCTGTTGTGCTCATGAATTAAATGGTTTTGTGCGTTTACGATGTCTTAGTGATGAGGTGTGGGGTGTGTTGTAACTGATAACTAAATTTACCTGAAACTTTTTATCCAAAAGATGACGAGAATATTAACCTATGTGGATAACCCTCCAAAATCAGGCGGGGCTTATGAAATAAATTATTTATTAATGTGAATAGTAAGTTTAATTTGGAATTCATCTATCAAATTACTACTTTTTGTGTTAACACGAGCTTAGAGCAACGTTAAAAATGTATCAACAATCATAGGTCCCATTCCCTAATTTTCTCATTTAATTTATGACGGCAAAACGCTTTTCTGCTATTTTATTAGTTACGGTATCTATTCTGCTCAACTTAGGCTGCGGGCAGCTTTCAGATAAAAAAGACACTATTACCGGCCTTTGGAATTTCAGGGGTAATGGTGGTGATGATAACAACCTGGAAGAAAGTGCTTACCTGAACCTGCGTGAGGATAATACTTACACTTTCTACCAGCCATATTATTTTGATTACGGACACTGGACTTTCAAAGACAAGAAGATAAGATTGGTTTCGGAACGTAAGAAGATACTTTATAAGAAGGAATGGACACTGGATGTGGTGGATAGAGAAAAAGATCTGTTGAAGATCAGCTATCCTTTTGCTGATGAGTGGCTCAAATTGCCCGGCCTCACAGGTACTGACGCAATGGAGAAGATAAAATACACCGTGCATAAGAATATATTTCTGGAAAGGAATAATGTGCAGTTTAGTGCGGACAATGATCCATTCAGCATCGCACATAGTCAATGGCGCATACGACCTGATCATAAAGAAAGCTGCCTGGAAATACAGCAACGGGTGCTGGGTAACACAAGGCACCTCTGCATATTGTTCGATCAGTATAATAAGTCGGACGTGAGCAATATTTCCTGGCAACACTCGCCCAATCCGTTCATATTAGGCAGCAATGGAGTGGCTATGCAGGGGCGGGATCATATTTCTACGGCCTGGGTAAATACCTTTTATGACGAAGAAAATGCGGCGGAAGCCTATGACCTGATGTCGTCGCTTTTTAAAGAAGATATTGATGTACCTATCCATTTTAAAAAATATGCTGAGATGTGGGTGAGCATCTTAGGGCAAATGGACAGTATAGGCAGACAAAAAAGTTTATGTGATGGTTCAAAACCAGTTGTAAAGGAAAAAGAATGATGATCCTGGTCAAAATCCTGATTTGAGATTATCATTTCCCGTTTTTTCTCCTATTTTTACCTCAAAATTTATAACAATGGAATTTCCAGCTAATTTACGCTACACAAAGGATCACGAGTGGATAAGTCTTGAAGGCAATATCGCAACTGTTGGTATTACTGAATTCGCGCAGCACGAGCTGGGTGATATCGTTTTTGTTGACATCAGTGCAGAAGGTAAGCATGTAGGTGCTAATGAGATCTTCGGTACAGTAGAAGCAGTAAAGACCGTGTCTGACCTGTACTCTCCGGTAGCCGGCACTGTCACTGAGGTGAATGGTGGCCTTGAAAATAGCCCTGAAAGCGTAAATTCTGATCCGTATGGCAAAGGATGGATGATAAAGATGGAAGTGGATAACGTTGACGAAGTAAACGCGTTGATGGATGCTGCTGCATACAAAGCATTGGTAGACTAATTTCCGGAATGCCGAATATTTTTTCTCCGGATTCTTCTTATAAAAGACAAGCAAGGTTCATAGCTATTCTATGGACCTTGCTTATTTTATTGGGGTGCTTTATGCCCTCAAGGAACGTGCCCAAGGTGGATGTGCCCCTCGTTGATAAATGGGTGCATTTTGCTTTCTTTGGCGGCTTCACCTTTTTCTGGCTGTGTGCCGGTCCTACGCTTAAAATTGCGAGGCTAGCCACTGTTTTGATCATTGCCATTGCCTTTGGCAGTCTTATAGAAATCTTACAGGGCGCTTTCCCGTCGCTGGGGCGGGCATCTGAATTTATGGATGCAGTGGCTGATAGCGTTGGCGGCATTATTGGTATTGTCCTGTTTGCCGCGTTTTCAAGGATATTTACAAGAAAATAATCCCAGAGCATTCCTGCAGCGTGTTGCCTGTGTGTATTTAACTTTTCTATCAAAGCAGAATATAGCAATTAGCGTATTTTCGCATCAGATACATCACCGCACTCATTTTACGTCTCACTTTTAAGGTTATACTTTTCAAATGGCTAAGCTTTCAGTCAACATCAATAAAATTGCCACACTTCGTAATAGTCGCGGAGGAGATAATCCCAATGTATTGCAAGTGGCTATAGATTGCCAGCATTTTGGTGCGGAAGGTATCACCGTGCATCCCCGCCCCGACGAGCGCCATATCCGCTACAGCGATGTAAGGGATATCAATAAGATCATTACTACTGAATTTAATATTGAAGGAAATCCTCTGGAAGATAAGTTTGTAGCCCTGGTACTGGAGACAAAACCGACCCAGGTTACTTTAGTACCCGATGCTCCCGGGCAGCTTACCTCCAACCACGGATGGGATACCATAAAGGAAAAGAAATACCTGCAGGATATTATTGGTGTATTTAAGGCCGCCGGCATACGGGTGTCTATTTTTGTAGACCCGATCGAGGAATTGGTAGCCGGTGCCGCACAGACAGGTACTGATAGAATAGAACTCTATACAGAAGAGTATGCCCGCAATTATCACATCAATAAGCATGATGCCATTGCGCCTTATATCAAAGCTGCCAGTGTAGCATTAACACACAACCTGGGCATTAATGCCGGTCACGACCTGGACAGACATAACCTTGCATTCTTCAAACAGTCTATACCCAACCTGTTAGAAGTATCAATAGGCCATGCGCTGATTGCCGATGCTTTGTACTATGGGCTGGAGAATACGATACAGTTATACAGGAGGGCGCTGAAATAATGGCTCAATTTCAAAATGGCTTAATGGCTCAATGTAAGCCCGCCAGCACAATTTTTCGCGACACATTCAGATCGTATTATAATTAAGAAAGCCCTCGAGAGAGGGCTTTCTTAATTATAGATCTACTTTGATCATTATTTAGCGATGACCATTCTTGCTGTGTAAACAGTATTGTTTACTGTTGCAGACAAGAAGTAAACACCTGCAGCTACATCCATATTTACTTCTGTTGTCTGGTTAGTGTTTATTGTAAATTCTTTCACTTTAGCTCCAAGAACGTTGGTGATCACAACATTTGCATTTGCAGAGGTCGATGATGGTAGCTGAATGGTAAATACACCTGTGTTTGGATTAGGAGAAAGGTTCAACTGGGTATTATTGGCCGCAACTTCATTAACGCCATTTGCGCAATCTATAACTTCAACATCAAGTGTAGCACTTGTTGTTCCGCATGCATTATCAACTGTGTATGTAATTGTAGCTGTGCCTAGCTGAAGACCAACTGCGTTACCACCTAAAATAGCAACAGTAAGCAAATCACTACTGCTCCAGGTGCCGCCGCCAACAGCATCGATAAACATGCTCAATGCAAGACGGCATATGCTTGCATCTCCAATTATTGGCTGAGCAGGAATATTCACCCTTACAGTGTGCGTAGCAGTAGCCGTGCCACAAGCGTTGGTCACCGTATAGCGAATAACAGAGGTTCCATTCAATCCGCCAATTACGTGGCCTGTGGCATCTACAGCAGCAAAGTCAGGTATGTTGCTTGACCATACACCGCCCGTTCCTGTAGTGGTCAGGGTAATCGTAGATCCTGCGCAAACACTATCAAAACCAGTAATCACACCTGCAAAAGGTAGTGGATTAATAAATACCGTGTGAGATACACTTCCTGTACCGCAGCCATTATTGAGTGAGTAAATTACTGTATCAGCTCCGCTTGCGGCAGAGTCGGCAGTAAGCATACCGGCACCGGTTATAGAGGCCAGTGATGTACTTGTCCATACACCACCTGCGGTTGTGTTGCTTAGAGTGGTCATTGTACCTGCACACATTGTATCTGCACCCGTTATGCCAGCAGGAGTAACAATACCTGTATCAATTGTAACGTTCATAGTTGCAGTATCCCAACCGCAAGTGCCCGAAGTAACGTAAGAGATTGTAGCTACGCCACCTGTAACACCAGTTACGGCGCCGCCTAGAACAGTTGCATCGCCACTCGAAGCACTCCATGTGCCACCGGTAGAAGCTCCTGTAAGTGTTATTGTTCCGCCTACACAAACGGCAGAAGCACCTGTAAGTGGGCCTGCCGCAGGTATAGGATCTATTGTTACTGCCTGCGTTGCGCTGGCAGTACCGCAGCTGTTTGTAACAGAATAGCTTATCGTGTCAATGCCGGCAGTTATGCCAGAAACGATACCTCCCGAAACTGTAGCATTAGCATTAGCCGCTGACCATGTACCACCGGAAACTGAAGCTGTTAAGGTAAATGAAGCACCAATACAAACCGAGCTTCCGCCTGATATAGTTCCTGCATCTGGCAGGGGATTTACTGTCACGTAGACCATTGTGGTATCGAAAGTAGCACCATCACTGATCTCAACAGAAAATGAATCAATGCCCACGTAGCCTATGGCAGGGGTATATGTGAGTCCTGTTGGTGTTATAGTAGTACCAGTAGATGTAGAAGAGTAGCTTGCAGCTAATGTGCCATGAGAGGCATTTGTTACTACTGACCAGGTTTCGGTTTCTCCCAAATCGGCATCAGTTATTACAAGTAAGCCATTAATAGAATAGTGTGGACCGCTTTCGCATACCGGCAAAAACTGGCTATGGCCGCCGGTGAATGTGACAGGAGAAGAGGCTTTAGCTACATTGCCGGTACAAAGTAATATAAGGGAGCAAATAACAAATAATAAATTTTTCTTCATGATGTTTCTTTGGTGCGAAATTATTATCTATAGCTAAGAATATAAAATATTTTATGGGTATAAAAAGTTAAATAATATTATATTATTAACTAAGAGCAATCAACCGGTTATAAATAGTTAATGACCCCGGCATTCTTATGATAAGATGAAGAATGGTGTTATTTTGTCCGGAATATATTTCATGAAACAAGCAGTGAGGCACTTTTTTATATTTGGCATACAGGAGGCGCTATCCTGTATCTTTCCTGTAATTGTTTTTGCCGCACTTGGTCTATCGCACTACGTGACAATGCTACCACGATATGACTTCATGCTTATTGTTTGTCTGCTGACACAATGTGCGCTCTATTTTTCGGGGATGGAAAGCAGGGATGAGGTGAAAGTGATCTGCGTATTCCACCTGCTGGGGCTGGCTATGGAATTGTTTAAAGTGCACATTGGTTCGTGGTCTTACCCGGAAGCAGCCTACACTAAATTTGCGGGAGTTCCGCTCTACAGCGGGTTTATGTATGCCAGTGTAGCCAGCTACATGTGCCAGGCCTGGCGTCGATTTGACCTAACTATGGTCAACTGGCCACATCACATACCCGTAAGAATATCGGGAGCGTTGGTATATCTCAACTTCTTTACCAATCACTTTTTTCACGATCTGCGATACGTCTACGGCATTTTCATCTGCTACCTGTTTCGCAGATCATGGGTCGTTTTTCATATTGAACGAAAGGCTTACAGAATGCCGGTAACGATTTCCTTCCTGCTCATTGGCTTCTTTATATGGCTGGCAGAGAATATAGCCACACTACTCGGTGCCTGGAAATATGCCTACCAACACAAAGGCTAGGCTATGGTCAACTATCAGAAGATCAGCTCGTGGGCATTTCTGGTTATAGTTAGTTATATAATAGTGGCCGAGTTGAGAATGGTGAAAAAGCCTGACACAGATGTGCAAAGTCAATAACTAGTTCACATTTGCAGAAATTATTGATTTCATACTAATGAGCGGACAATATTATAATAGCCCATGTTACGGGCATTTTATACTTTGCAGCACAAATAGGTATAATTGGCGGCTACAGAAGATCATAAATTAGAACGGGGGTTATCTCTTACCCAGGCTACGGCTATCAACATGATAGACATGGTGGGCATAGGCCCGTTCATAGCCATATCTATGGTGTTAACCCACCTCAGCGGTCCATTATGTTTGTTGGCATGGTTACTGGGCGCTGTACTGGCTTATACCGACGGCATGGTGTGGGCTGAACTGGGTGCCAAATGGCCCGAGGCAGGTGGCAGCTACGTATTTCTCCAAAAGTTGTTTGGTGATAAATGGGGTAAGCTGATGGCTTTTCTTTTCATATGGCAAACGGTAGTACAGGCACCGCTTACCGCCGCCAGTAGCGCTATAGGCTTCTCTACTTATCTTGCTTATCTTATTCCATCAATAACAGAAGTACAACAAAAGTGTGTAAGTGGCGCAGTTGTGGCCCTGATGGTGTTCCTCCTCTACAGGAATATCAAGAAGATCGGAGCCATTTCACTCGTTCTTTCTATTATCACTGTGCTTACTATACTATGGATGATCTTTTCGGCTGCCGGGCATTTCAGCTTTGAACGGGCTTTCACCTTCGACTCAGCCAGCTTTAGCATAACGCCTATTTTCTTTGTATATCTTGGACAGTCGTCGGTAAAGGCAGTGTACTCTTACATGGGCTACTACAATGTATGCCACCTGGGTGCAGAGATCAAAGACCCCGAGAGGAATATTCCCCGCAGCATGTTCATATCCATCACCGGCATCATGATCCTCTATTTGTGTATGCAGCTATCGGTTATAGGAGTTATTCCATGGCAGGAAGTTGGCGCGTCAAAATTTATAGTGAGCACGTATTTCGAGTTGATCTATAACCATGCAGTGGCGCAGGTGGCAACAGTACTGGTATTGTGCATAGCACTTGCATCTTTGTTTTCCTTGTTACTGGGGTATTCCCGTGTGCCGTATGCCGCTGCACTCAACGGCGATTTTTTCCCCGTTTTCGCCAAAGTGCATCCTAAACATAAGTTCCCCCACATATCGCTGCTTACATTGGGCGCACTGGCCTTTGTTTTCAGCCTGCTGTTCAGAATGAGTACCATCATTACCACTATTGTGACCATGCGTATTCTTATACAGTTCGTATCGCAGGCAATAGGTGTGATGTTGTGGCACAAAAATAAACCTGACGACAGACGTCCTTATAAAATGCCGATATTCCCGTTGCCCGCAATTATTAGTGCATGTATATGGCTGTATCTGCTGCTCACCAGCGATGTATGGTATGTAGTTGGGGCGCTTGGCTTCATTGCCACAGGTGTTATCCTCTATTTTGCGCTGAGAGACAAGTTGGGCAAGAAAATAGAAGCTTAGTAGTGAGCTTATTGCAATTGTTTTTAAACTATTAGCTGTATAGTTTAATTCAATATTCAGGATAAAATATCTTGCCATATACCCTGTATTTTTGCCACCAATTACAGCTATCGTGAATCAATACATAGAACAACTCAAAGCGGAAATATCGCCACTCAGGCAGCAACTTATTGACCATAAGGTATACTCGGCGGTCAAAACAATTGAAGATCTCAACATCTTTATGCAGCATCATGTTTACGCTGTATGGGATTTTATGTCTTTGCTCAAGTCGCTGCAAAGAAATCTCACCTGTACCAATGTGCCGTGGGTGCCTGTAGGCAATGCGCAAACCAGGTATCTTATCAACGAGATAGTGTTGGGAGAAGAATCTGATGTGGATGATCATGGCGTGAGGATCAGTCACTTTGAATTGTACCTGCGCGCTATGCAACAAGCCGGTAGCGATACTACTGCTATTAGTGAGTTGGTGGCGAATATTAAGAATGGCATGCCGGTAGACGAATGCCTGGAACAAGATGGCGTACCTGAAGCATCGGGAGCGTTTGTGAAAAACACTTTCTCAGTGATTGGTACAGGTAAGGTACATATACAGGCGGCGGTATTTACATTCGGTAGGGAAGATCTTATTCCTGGCATGTTCATCAGCTTTGTAAACGAGCTGAATAAAAGCACGGATAATAAGCTGAGTACATTGAAGTACTACCTGGAGCGGCATATTGAAGTTGATGGAGACCATCACTCTCACCTGGGTTTTGAAATGACGGCGGAATTATGTGGAACGGATGATGCAAAATGGTCGGCAGCAACTGTTGCCATTAAGGATGCGCTGGAACACCGCATACAACTGTGGGATGCAATAGCAGAGGCGATAAAGGCATAGTAGTCTCATTTGTACACAATAAAATAACAACACGTTTCAAAGCATCTGCTATATTTGAGTTCAAAATAACTCAGGTATGAAAAGTATTGTTGTATTCTGCGGGTCGGCGGAAGGAAATAAGCCGGTATATAAAGAAGCTGCGCACCAATTGGGCACCGCATTGGCTACTCAGGGAATACGACTCATATATGGTGGTGCAAAGATAGGCATTATGGGTGCGGTAGCAGAAGCCGCACTGGCTGCCGGCGGCGAGGTAATAGGCGTTATCCCTAATTTTCTACGTACCAAAGAAGTAGCGCACGAAGGACTGACTGAACTGATAGTTACTGAGAACATGCATGAGCGTAAGCTGAAGATGCATGAACTGAGCGATGGCATCATAGCCCTTCCGGGTGGATGGGGAACTATGGAAGAGTTATTTGAAATGCTCACCTGGGCGCAGTTGGGGCTGCATGTAAAGCCTGTAGGGTTACTGAATGTTAATGGATACTACAATGCGCTTAACACACTTTGCGATACTATGGTGAATGAAGGCTTTCTACCCGCAGATGTGCGCAATATGCTATTGACAAGCAATAGCTCTGACGACCTTTTGCAACAGATGCGCGCCTACGTGCCCATACAGACACCAAAGTGGATCACGAATAGCACTACTTAAATAGTAAACCTTGTAATTGTATATAAAAAGAGAAATGGCAACTTTTAAAAGTTGCCATTTCTTTTGTTGTTATTTTATACTACAAC
>CANBQQ010000028.1 GCA_947371715.1 Flavipsychrobacter stenotrophus | reverse complement strand
CCTCTGTCGCGAGAGTTAGCGCAGCGCTCTCATGACGACTAACTTAACGGGTCTCTGAGAATAAGTGTTCGAAAAGAGTAAAACAGCTCGTGATATATCCCGTAGGGACTACCGGTTTGTAGTATAAAGCAACAAAAAATGGGCATTGCCCCGTCAGGGGTTACCCTTATGATCTCTGACCCGAACGTGGGGCCGGTCTTTATACCATTGCAACGATTTACTCAGCCACCTGATCGATAGCGTTTACATCAATCCCTTCCGTTTGCACAAGACACAAATAGTGAATACCTTAGCAACTATCATTTGTTCTATAATCCTCTGTTATGAAATTTTCTTCCCGGCTACTTTGTGTCATCTGTTTACTATGCATGTTTTCCGTCACTCGTTCACGTGCAACTCACGTCTACTCAGGCGAGATCTTTTATAGCCATGTCAGCGACAGTACTTACAAAATTTCCGTATGCCTGTACATAGATTGTGTTACGGGCTTCCCCGACTTGTACGCTACATTACCGGACAATAGAATATTTATATGCGCTTACGATGCACATACACGTGTCGATACCTTTACTCTTACCCGGGCCGTTGCAGATACTCCTGTAGATATGCCCAACCCATGTGGAATAGACGCGCCCACACAGTGTCGCAGCCTTACATCCATAATTCCCGGTGTTCGCAAATACACATTCAGCGGAACATATACCTTGCCGCACCGATCTGCCACATGGCGGTTTATCTGCACGGGTAGCACCAATCAGGTATTAGGGAGAACAAAGGCTACCAACGTTAATGAAATCGGTACTCTGATAGGGTTGGAAGCTGATCTGAACAGTCTGTATCACAATTCAAGCCCTGCGCTGGGCAATTTCATGCCCTCTTATTTTTGCATTAACAGCAGCAGTGGCTATAACCCTGATGCTATAGATCCTGACAGCGACAACCTCACTTTTGATCTCGTTACTCCGGTTGCCATGGGCCAGGACTCTGCTTTTTATCTCAGCGATAATGCTGTTCCATTAACCTATAAATCTCCATATACTGCCACTTCGCCACTTGCTACAGTGCCAGGTTCGTTTACTTTTAGTAACGCCACCGGTGGTATGTCTTTTACGCCCAACAAGTTGCAGCGGTCACTGGTAGTGTATAACATTGAAGAGAGAAGAGGTGGTGTGCTTGTGGGCACATCACAGCATGAGATGATAGTGTTGGCGGAACCCTGCTCCGACCCTTGTAACATAGATAGCGCTGCAACTATATACCCGATACCTGCCAATGACAAAGTGTTTATATCGCTCCCTACCATGCAATACAGCAAGGTGTCTGTCAGGAACATGCTCGGCCAGTTTATCTGGGAGCAGCCAATTACCTACAATATAACTCAACTCAACACTTCCATTCTGCCGGCAGGCGTCTACTTTTTAATACTCGAAGGGACAACAACAAGAAGGGTACAAAAAATAGTGATCAGCAGGTAATTGCTAACGGCAACAGCCTATCCAGCTACTAACAACAAATATTTAATTAATTGTAAACAGGTTCGTATTCAAACTTAAAACCACCACCTTTGTACAAGGAGAATATTGATCCTGTTTAAAAACCTACGTTATGAAACGCATTATAATCTGCACACTATGCCTGCTCTTTACTTCGTTGCTATCTTCCTATGGATCACATGTTATTGGCGGAAGAATTGGCTATACGCACTTGAGTGACAGTACATATAAGGTCACACTTGTTATTTATACCGACTGTACAGGCGGTAGCTTACTACTTAGTTACATGCAGGGAATGTCACCCAATGTATGGGCCTCAACCGATACGGTCAAGCGTCTTGTTCCGCTTACCATAGACACGGCTCTGTCAGGTGTTCCGCTAATGCCTCCCTGTGCTCAACCACTGGTCGATCAATGTACCAGCCTCACCTCTTTGATACCAGGCTTTAGGAAGTACGTTTACAGTGCAAATTTTACTCTGCTGTCAGCAGCAAAAAACTGGCGTTTTCTTTATGATGGTACAAACGCCGTCCCATCCGGGCCTCCACCTTACTCCGGAAGGTCTTTACAGGTAACAAACCTATTGATGTCTGGTTCTATCATGCAGCTGATGGCAACTGTAAGCGGACAGTTTCCAGGTTCAAGCCCGGTCATTACTAATACCATTTCAACTTATTTTTGCATGGGTTTCCCCGGCGCCTATAATCCTGGAATAATAGATCCTGATGGTGACAGCATAACAGTATCATTAGTTGCACCAATGAATGGCAATACAGGAATAAGTGCACCTTACATGTCACCATTTACACCTACCGCGCCATTGGCTACCACATGGGGTGGGTTTCTGTTCAGTCCTGCAACAGGCAACATGTCTTTTATGCCCAACCAGTTCCAGAGATCAGTTGTGGTATATAAAATTGACAAAAGTAGGGCAGGCATTCTTATCGGCTCATCTCAATACGAAATGACAGTTCTGGTTAAAGGCTGCTCAGACCCTTGCACGCTTGATATTGCAGCAACCAATAAAGACGAACAAACCACCATTTACCCTGATCCGGCAACAGACCATATCAATATTTCATCTGCCACATTTGATTACAGTAGTGTAACAATAAGCAATGCTCTAGGCCAGGTAGTACTCACACAAAAACTGGTTGCCAAAGAAACTACGTTGAATACAAGCAACCTTGCACCAGGTGTATATTATCTTTTGCTCCAAGGCAACAATACCCGCAAAATGCAAAAAGTGGTTATCAGTAGATAGCAAATGAAAACACGATCACTCCGTCGGTTACAGGCCTCAAGTGTTCGAAACGTAATAAAACAGGTCTGAAAGACTGAAATACAATAGCCCGGGGTGTAGCCCCGGGTATTAAAAAAGAAAGTGATTCTAGCCCTGGAGGGCAATGTCATTAAGTTAAGGTCCAAATAGCATGTAATGATGCCGAAGGTATCAGATGTCTATAGCAGATCTTATAGTAATTTTTGAAACGATGCCGAAGGTATCGGACGTCTAATTAAGCGAACTGCTCTTAACTTAATGACATTGCCTGGAGGGGCGAAAGAAGTTACATTATATGGGGAGTTTGTTACAGAAAATGAAGTTTCGAACACTTATGGTTACAGGCTTGATGCGCAAGGCATCGCGTGTCTACAGCATAATGATACGGTAATCTTGAAACGATGCCGAAGGTATCGAACGTCTGATTAAGTGCACATTCCAATGTCAAAAACAAAAATCAACGAATAATTTGGTTTTATAAAGATATTCAATACCTTTGCCGTCCCAAATGCGGGCGTGGCGAAATTGGTAGACGCGCTAGACTTAGGATCTAGTGCTTTGCGGCTTGGGGGTTCGAGTCCCTCCGCCCGCACTCAAAAAGAGGCAAACAGTATATACTGTTTGCCTCTTTTGCTTTTATGGCACACCGGTTTGATCATACTTTTGCGCTAATAAAGATTTGCTATTTCTCTATTGCTTTGTGCTTTTTTTCAGAATAGTAAAGCCCCCACCTCAGGAGCCTTATTTTTGATAATATGTTATCCTTTTAGCCATCAAACATAAAATTTACTCATAGATCCTTTCTTTTTTGAAAATAAAATTGCAACTAGCTTACAACCAATTTATTATCCCCAAAAATTGTTTTATGGTGGTACGAAAAGTGTACCATCATGGTACAGAAAGTGTACCATCATGTATTTTAGTTTGGCGGATTTAATATTTCTTCCGCAATTTTGGCATAACACCCCAACGCTCTGTTAAGCACTTTTAAACTGTTCAAAACAGAATCGAATTGCGCCATCTGCGCAATTCTTTACAAATCTGTGATTCAGACAACACAACCATACCATTCTCCGCTCGTTCGCTCCCCTCCCTTATTCTATCGGGCATGATCGGGCATCACCAAAAAGCATAACAAATTGAAAACCAACCAAATCTACCAAACCAAGGCCCGATTAGAATTCATTTCCATCGGGCATTCTGTAGATTCTCTAATTCTGGCCATTCTGACAAAATAAACAGCAAACCGCTCCCCGCTCTTTCGCTCTCCGCTCTCAAATGGTCGGGCATGATCGGGCATCACCAAAAATCATAACAAATTGAAGACCAACCAAATCTACCAAACCAATGCCCGATTAGAATTTCATTTCCATCGGGCATCCCCCGAAAAAACAAAAACGTAGTGGCTGAAAATTGTCAGCCCTGCATTGATCAGGAATATATAGCAAAGGAATCTGACCTGTCGTTTAAAATTTATGAATTACACTTCACACCAATACCGCCACCCGCACCTGCCATAGAGGGGAAGGCCCGAACTGCATATTCGGTTGGTCATAACAATAATTATTAATGTAAAATCTGAAGAATATGAGAAATGGCACCGGCATTTTGTATAACTCGCCAGGTAGAATTATAATCCCTGTTCTTCCATTACCTTTTTCGCCTGCCATGGCCAGAAAGCCTTTTCAGTAAGCAGACCGCGGGCCTGCCTTCGCTCAACAAAGTGAAACAGCAACATAGCAAAGAACAACGCCAGCGGAATACCAATAAGACGTGTAAGTAACGCATAGGCCCCGTTTCTATCAGGTGTTATGTGAGAGACGATAAAATTTGTAAAGTAGAATACTGAAAAGTGAATCAGGAAAAGAGAGTAAGAACGCTCACCAAGCCATATCATAAAAGGATTGCTCAACGCCTTTTTTATACTCACCGTGTTGAATGCCATCATTATAAAGCCACCATAAATTAGTCCATATGCACTCGAGACCAGTGGAAGGTAAAAGAAAGAAATGGCTAATGTTGTCAATCCCAGCAACATTAGCATACGGGCAGTGTTGTTGTTCTCATTTCTCACAGCCAGGTAGGTACCCATCATAAAGCAAACAGGATAGTCAATAAACCTGTATATGTTTGCTCTTATATGGTGGATCGTATATTGATCTGGCAAATAAGCAGTGAAAAATAACTGTAGGCCCACAACGCCGGCAATTGAAAAAGGAATAATTATAAATAATTTCTTAGCATTCCATCGTTCAGGCTTTGATGAAAAGTAGATGATGGCCGGAACAAACAGGTAGAACAGTAACTCAATTTGCAGGCTCCACCATGCTAGATTGTAATATCCCCCCCTCGGCAAGAATATTGCAATTTGTCTTACAGTGTTACTAAACGAAAACGGAATGAGAATGCGCGAGTACCAGGTAGGATAGGTTGTGTTTAAGTAAACGACCAAGGTGCCGAAAACCAAAGCACCCCAAAAAGGTGGATATATACGCCGTGCTCTTCTGTAAATATATTGCCCAACTTCAAACTTACGTTCTTGCCTGAGATATGGACGGAGTAACACAACCCCACTCAACACAAAAAATAGCTCTACGCCAGATTGAGTAAAATTTACATATAAAAATGAAAGAAAGCCAAGATGATGTGCATCAAAAAATCTACCAATATTTGATGTAAAGGCATGATGGATAACTATCATGCTAGCCGCAATACCACGTATTCCATCTAGAAAGTGAAACCTCTCTTTTTGCTGTATTGTATTACTCATAATTTGTCTGCTGCGAAACTAAACAAATTTCTACTCAATTGCAGAAAAAATGCCTTTCGACATGGTGCTTAATCTATAGTTAACACACTTATTGACAGTTTACAAATCGCTATTAATCAATATTTTAAATGGAAAAAAGCAATCTAAGCAGTTTGTAGAATGCGCTGTACTTACTATATTCTGTTGTCTCAACTTAAAAAGGCTGGCCGTTTGGCCAGCCTCACTACAAATTACTCTATGCTATAACTCACAGTTCCGTCTTTCTCATCTTTAAGCAACACACCATTCTCGGCCAGCTTATTGCGTATCTGGTCGCTGGTAGTGAAGTCTTTACGCTTTTTGGCATCAGCACGTATTTCTATGAGAAGCGATAACACCTGGTCCATCTTATTGCTTTGAGCTGCCTGCAGCGCCTGCATACCTAGTATATCTTCAAGAAATACCTTGAATGTTTCTTTAAGTAATGCAAATGTAGGAGCCGATAGCGCACCAGCTTTCACCTGCCCGCCCTTAATTCCGTTAATAACGGGAGTTAGCTCAAATAAGTTAGCTATGACCTTGGCGGTATTAAAGTCGTCGTTCATGAATTCTGTGCACTCTCGCATCCAGGTGTTTACCTGTTCGTCCAGTTTAGGGTCGCCCGCAGTTTCATTGCCGGGATGTGCCATCTTCTGTACCAACTCATGTGCTTCCCACAGTCTGCGCGCTGCTTTTTCAGAAGCCTGTAGTGCTTCGTTACTGAAGTCTAGCGTACTGCGATAATGGGTTTGTAGTATATAGAAGCGCACCACCATTGGGTGGTAAGCCTGCTCTAATACAGGATGATCGCCACTAAATAATTGAGACAGGGTGATGAAGTTATTATAACTCTTCCCCATCTTCTTACCGTTGATGGTGATCATATTATTATGCATCCAGTAGCGTACGGGTGCGTGACCATGCGCAATAGTGCTCTGTGCTATCTCGCTCTCATGGTGAGGAAACTGCAGGTCCATACCGCCGCCGTGTATATCAAACACTTCGCCCAGGTACTTACTGCTCATTGCAGAGCACTCAATATGCCAACCCGGGAAACCTTCTCCCCACGGGCTTTTCCAGCGCATCAGGTGTTCCGGCGGGGCTTTCTTCCACAGTGCAAAATCGGCCTTGTTCCGCTTTTCGTCCTGTCCGTCCAGTTCGCGGGTAGTTTCCAGCTGGTCTTCAAGTACGCGGCCCGATAACTTTCCGTAAGGATAGCCTTCGGCATATTTATTCACATCAAAGTAAACAGAACCATTCACCTCATAGGCATAACCGCGCTCTATGATAGTCTCTATCATGCTTATCTGCTCTATGATATGGCCGGTGGCTGTCGGCTCAATAGCAGGGTCGTCGTTATTGAACAAACGCATACCGTGGTGGAACAGGTTGGTGTATTTATGCACCATTTCCATTGGTTCCATTTTCTCCAGCTTGGCTTTCTCGCTCACCTTGTCTATCGCGTCGCGGCCTTCCTCTTCAAAGTGGCCGGCATCGGTGATATTGCGCACATAGCGCACTTTATAGCCCAGGTGGCGCAGGTAACGCTGTACCACATCGAAAGTGATGTATGGGCGCGCATGGCCCAGGTGACTCTCACCGGATACTGTTGGTCCGCACACATACAAGCCTACATGGCCGGGGGTAATAGATTCAAACTTCTCTTTTTGTCTGGTATATGAATTGTAAAAATGTAGATCGTGTGTCATTATTTATGATATAGTCAGCAGCCTGCAACAGGCCACAAATGGTAAACAATAAGCAATGCCGCGTTTGGCAAAAGCAGTGCAAAAATAGCTATGTTTCTTATTAAAAGATTGAGGGGAGGAGGAAATGATATAGCCCTAAAGGCACATTAAACCCACCCCAGCTATACATCGTGCGGTAAGGGTGATTGGTGAAATATGTCTATACTGGGTGCCCATCGGGTACAAAGATATAATTAAATCTGACACGTAATAGTAGTCACAATGTCATTTAAGAAAGCATTAGGGAGGCGGGAATGAAAATATTTCTACCTTTATTTTTCGAAATATATCTTTTGCCCATATTTTTAAATTTCCGGGGTACCAGATCACAAAAACACAGAATGAAAAAAATATCAAGGCTGCTCACTTACCTTGCCGATTATAAAGGTAAGATAGCACTTTACTTTGGCGCTAACCTACTAAGTATCTTATTCGGGTTGCTTTCCTTCAATATGCTGATTCCTGTGATACAGTTGCTGTTTGGCGACGCCAGCATCAATGCCACGCCGGCAAAAGCACCCGGCATTGCACCCAAGGGGTTGATTGAGCCTGCCATAGCCTATTTTAAGAATCTTATTGCATCTCAGGATAAGCTCACTGCCCTGGCATATGTATGTGTAATAGTAGTGGTGTTCACTATCCTTAAAAACCTGTTCCTTTACATAGGTCTTTATATTCTCAACCCCTTGCGTAATGCGGTTTTGCGTAGGCTGCGCAACGATCTTTTTGCAAAAACACTGTCATTACCCATAGGCTTCTTTACCGAAGAACGGAAGGGTGACCTGATCTCTAAAATGACCAATGACATTAACGAAGTGGAATTGTCGGTAATGAGTGTATTGGAGGTGTTTATACGAGAGCCATTGACCATTATTGCCTACCTCGGTACAATGATCTACATCAACTATCAGCTTACTTTAATACTTCTTTTGTTTTTGCCCGTAGCCGGACTGATCATTGGCAGAATCAGTAAATCGCTCAGAAAATCTAGTAATCTTGCCCAGGAGCAATTGGGTAGTATGCTGGGTGTAATAGATGAGACACTGGTAGGGATGAGGGTATTGAAAGCGTTCAACGCGGAGAAGCACCAGCACCTGAAATTCATGAAGCTGAATAACACACTGTTTCATACCCGCAACAAAATAGCCGCCCGTAGGGAGTTGGCCTCGCCAATGTCTGAAACAATGGGGATAATAGTTGTGTGCATGATCCTTTGGTTTGGCGGCAGAATGGTGTTTTCTGGTACCGGCTTTAACGGCGCTACTTTCATAGGCTACATAGTATTGTTTACGCAGATCATTAATCCATTCAAGAATCTTTCATCAGCATTTACGAACGTACAGAAAGGTACAAGCGCGTTGGACAGGATAGAAGGCCTGCTGATGGCCGAGAATGCAATAACTGAATTGCCCAATGCCACTCCGGTTCATGACTTTAGTGACTGCATTGAATTCAGAAACGTATCATTTGCCTATGGCGACAAGCAGATATTGCGCAACCTGAGCATGACGATACCGAAAGGAAAGGTAGTGGCTCTTGTCGGCGCATCGGGAGCTGGTAAATCGACACTGGTAGATCTTGTGCCGAGGTTTCATGATGTCACCGGTGGGGAGATATTGATAGATGGCGTGAATATTAAGAATTACAAGATCGATGATCTGCGCCGCCTGATGGGTGTGGTGAGCCAGGATCCTATTCTGTTTAACGATACTATTTATAACAATATAACACTCGGGACCGGTGGTGCTACGCTGGAACGAGCTGAGGAAGCGGCAAGAGTAGCCAATGCTCATACCTTTATCCTCAACAAGCCCGAGGGATACGAAACCATGGCGGGTGACAGAGGCGTAAGACTGAGTGGAGGTGAGCGCCAGCGAGTGACAATAGCGCGGGCTGTATTGAAGAACCCGCCGATAATGATACTGGATGAGGCAACCTCATCATTAGATACAGAGAGCGAGCGTATAGTGCAGGAAGCTATAAATACATTGATGAAGAACCGCACCTGCATTGTAATAGCTCATCGCCTGAGCACTGTGCAACACGCGGATGAGATCATTGTAATGGATAAGGGTTCGATAGCAGAGCGCGGTACACATAAAGATCTGCTGGCAAAAGATGGTATCTACAGAAAGCTGGTAGAGATGCAACAAGTGAGATAAAAACTAAACAATACAGATAAACGTATAATAAAAGCCGGACATTGTTCCGGCTTTTATATTTTGAAAATAATCATAAAAAAATATTTACGATATAATAGTTAACTTGCAAGGTTAAGGCCAAGAATGTGATTATGAAAAAAATACTACCTATACTATTTACTCTTTTGTTCCTGCTGGGATTTAGTGAGTCTTTCGGGCAATGCTATTACCAGGATACGGCACTTATTCATAGAACAAGAACTAAGAAACCCTATGCGATAGCAATTAGTAACACCGGTAAGATTGCAGTTACTTCTGTGAGAAGAGATTCTGTTGGCAAGAAAGGTATAGTGAAGGTATGGAGGAATGTGTATGATTTTATGGCCGGATCACGGCAGAATGACAGTATGTTTTTGACATCGCCAGAAGGGGTTACGTTTGACACTTCAAACAATTTATATGTTGTGCAAACGGAGCGTGCGGATAGCAATGTAATGATCTATGACACGTCTCTTCACCTGATCAAAGTGATCAATAATTCGCCGGGTACTCCAGTTGCATGGTCAATACCCAGGGGGGTAGCCATAGATCTGGATCAGAACCTATATATAATTAGTGGCGATTCAGTAAGAGCAGATTCTACAAGTGTACCACATACAAGTAAACTTATTAAGATAACTCAACCACTGACAACTGCGACTAAGAGCCTTTTATTATCACATCTCGACTCTGCCAAAGCTGTTACCATAGATTCTAATAGATTGTACATAACGGAATTTGGCGCCAATAAGGTGAGTAGGTATAATCTTGCATCCATGACAAAGGTGGACTCTGTAGGGATAACCCACCCAATGGACATTGCTGTAAAGAAATGTAGAACATATACTACAGAGCAAGGGAGAAATACTGTAAAAATATTGAGCACTCAGGATATGAGCGATACAAGCTCAATGGGCGTCATATCAAAGCCAATAACAGTAAAACATGGTAGGTTTGGAACCCAACTCAATAATGATTACGATCTTTTTGTTTGTGACAATGATAGTAACCGGGTAATCTTCTTCAGAGGAAAAGTGCCTACAATTCCTTACATACCACCTGCTCCGGATACAACGATCCACGCTGGTTGGCCCTTTCATGTGCCAATAAACTTGTGCATAAATAGCACATATACACCCGGACCTTGGGGTACATGGGTAAGCGATGATACGAACATAGTAAAAGTAGACACAAACGGAAACTTTCACATGATGTCACACGGAGTAACCCGCGTCAGAAGTTTTATTGACACTTTTGAACTTATTTACGTGATTTATGTAGAGAATCCGATTGTATTTACTCCTACGTCAATATACGCAAATACTGATGAAGGCATTGTTTACGGAGGGATGACTACGTGCTATCTTAATAGTGTAAGGTTGCTTAATGATACGCCTGGTGGAGAATGGTGGAGCAGCGATGACCTTACTGCCGAAATAAGCCGAGGTGGCGGAGTTTGGCCCAATAAGAGCGGGTTTGTGACAATGTATTACGGACTAGAAAATAGCTGTGGCTTTTCCGGTACATCATTCGGTGTTAATATCATCGGAAGACCCGATCCAGGCATAATTAGCGGTGATTCAATAATGTGTTTCTCTAGTTCAATCTCACTTACAGAAAGTGTGGCAGGCTCCTGGATTCTGGACGATACCTTGGCAACCATCGATACGAACGGAGTGGTGCAAGGTATCACTTACGGTAATATAACCGTGGCATATAGAACAGATAATGGCTGTGATGAAAACTATGCTACATTCAATATTCGTATTGACTCTACTCCGGTAGCAGGGACAATAATTGGTAACGATTCAGTTTGCAGAACACAGACAATATCTTTGGTTGATACGACGTGTACCCAGGGAGGTAAGTGGAGCAGCAGTGATTCCATGGTTGCGACTGTAGACACCATGGGTGTTGTAACAGGCGTAGATTCCGGGGTAGCAATAATTAGCTATACCGTAATGAATAGCTGCGACACATTGTCTGCAACTAAAATGGTTAGGGTTTTACGTGCAGCAGACGCAGGTGTTATTCATGGCCCCGATTCAGTGTGCATAAATGCTAATATTACGCTCTTCGATACTACAGCAAGTGTTGCCGGTGTGTGGAGTAGTAGTAATACAACAGTAGCTACTGTAAGTACAACTGGTGTGGTACACGGAATACTGGCAGGCTCAACTACAATAAGTTACATAGTTACAGGCACATGTGGTAATGATACGGCCACGTTTACTGTTGGGGTAAGACCGTTGGCGCACTCGGGTGCGATTACAGGGACTAATCATGTTTGTCCTGCCCTTTCGGTCACTTTAAGTCATGGCACATCTATCGGGTCAGGTGTATGGCGTTCTCGCAACTCCGCTATAGCTGCAGTCAATACAAGTGGAGTGGTGACAGGTGTTGCTACGGGAAACACTACGATCTACTTCATTTCAACTAATGCTTGCAGCATAGATACAGCATCGTATTCATTCACTGTTGACATTGCTCCACATGCAGGTACTATTTCCGGGCCTTCAAACGGATGTATAGGCTATAATTATCCGCTCTCTTTAACAGGAGCCTCAGGAGCCAGTACATGGATCAGCAGCGACCCCTCTATAGCAGCGGTCGATGCATCGGGCATTCTTTATGCGGGGTTGGATGGAACTGTTACTATTACACATATTGCCAGTACTACGTGCGGCAATGATTCTTCCTATTTCACCTTCACTGTTGACCCTAACGCATCATCCGGCCCTATAGATGGCATCTATGATCCTGTTTGTATGGGTAGCGGCCCCGATTGGCTCTATGCCTATTACGCAGTTGGCAGCGGCTATTGGTATAGTGATGATCCAAGCATAGCAGATGTTGATGGCAGCGGTATGGTTACTTATTATAGCCCGGGTACTGTTAATATCCATTATCAGACAAGCACTGCATGTACTACAGATGACAGCTACATGACCTTAACTGTTAACCCACTTCCTGTTGCCGGTGGTATTACGGGAGCAGATAGTGTATGTTATAACGCAAGCATCAATCTGATCAGTTTTGGCGCCAGCAGTACCGGTACATGGACCAGCAGTAACCCTGCGGTTGCAACTGTGTCGCCAACCGGCGTGGTTACCGGGGCTACTCCTTTTCCCGCTTCAGCTGCTATTAAATATATTGTTACTTCAACAGTAGGATGTGGACAGGATTCCGCAATCCACATTGTGTACGTAAAGCGCTCTCCATTAGTAAGCCCGATAACGGGCCCTGCTAATGTTTGTAACGGCAGCACTATTTCTTTGTCAACGGTTGTGCCGGGAGGTATATGGCAAAGTTCCAATAATTCCATTGCGCCTGTATCGGCAACCGGAGTAGTAAGTGGTGCAGCATTTCTTGGCGGAACTGCAACCATACTATATACCATTAATACTTTCAGTTGTGGAAGTATAACAACACCCCATGTAGTAACAGTACTTACATTGCCACAGCATGGCACCATAACAGGCGCTGATACCGTTTGCCAGAATTCATTCGATACGCTACGCAATCATTCTGCAACTCCGGGTGGCACATGGCGCAGCAGGAGGGGGTACGTTTTGTTCCTCTCTGCAGTAAGTGGTATCGATACTGTTATGTTCAAGGGCACTGTAGCTGGCATGGACACTATCGTTTATACGGTGTCTACATCTTGCGGTGTTGACTCTGCTATATTTAGTGTTACTATCAATTCATTGCCGCTGGACGGTGATGTCACAGGACCTACCGATGTTTGTGTAGGATCGACCATAACACTGACAGACATCGGCGGAACACCACTGGGCCACTGGAGTTCATCTGATCCATCAACTGCCGATGTTGATCCATTGACAGGGGTTGTGATAGGTAATTCTGACGGTTCGGTAGTTATCACCTACTCCGGTTCTACCGCATGTGGTTCTATCCCCGACCCTTATACCATTACAGTAAATGCAGTGGCCAATGCAGTAATAGCTCCCACTCCTTCGGATGTATGTATGGGCAGTAGTGTAATGCTTGACAATACAGGATCTTTTGGTGCCGGCACATGGAGCAGCGACAATACCTTTATTGCAACTGTTGATGATGCTACCGGAGAAGCGGGCGGCAATAATTATGGTACTACCACAATAAGTTATACCACGACTACTCCTACCTGCGGTACGGCTACTGCCACCCTATCGTTCACTGTAAATCCATTGCCGGTGCCAGGACTTATTTTTGGTGACGACACCGTTTGTTCAGGCGCAACAACAACGTTGATAGATGTAACACCAAGTGGTGTATGGAGCAGTCTGAATCCTGCTGTAGCTGTCGTATCAACAACAGGTGTGGTAACAGGCGTGTCTGCAACATTGGCGACAACAACAATAAGATATACGGTCACCAGCGCCACCTGCGGAACTGTATTTACATCTCACGACATTACAGTAAAGCCATTGCCGGTTGCAGGCGTCATCTCGGGCACAGGCACCGTGTGCCGCGGTTCTGTAATTACATTGACTACTACCATACCGGGAACATGGAGTACTACATCTCCGCTGGTAACGGTAGATGCAACCACCGGTGCAGTAACAGGTGTTGACGTAGGTACTGCAACAATAACCAGTACTGTTACCAATTTGTGCGGAACGGTCTATTCGACTTTCCCCGTTACTATTATCGATGTACCTGTGATGACAGCGATCACCAGTCTCGATTCGCTTTGCCAGGGTGGTACCTTCGTTGCCACCGCCGGACCGACATCAGGATCGTGGGGAACCCACTTCGGATATGTATTGCCAACCACAGCTACGCCAACTACGGCCAATGTATATGCCGCATCAGGCGGTATTGATACGCTTAGCTATACGGCAACAAATAGTTGCGGAACAGCATCTGTATCAAAAATAATTAAGGTACTAACACTGCCTAACCCCGGCTATGTGACAGGAACAGACAGCCTCTGCCCCGGCAGTACGGCATACATGTACAATCCTACCGGTACACCTGGCGGGACATGGAACCATACAGGCAGCCATGTGACCATATCTGCAGCGGCACTGGTTACTGCGGTAACACCTGGTACAGATACTGTTTATTATGCAATAACCGGGTATTGTGGCACATCTATTGCCACACACAGGCTTACGGTTAATCCACTGCCAATAGCAGGTGCTATCACAGGTCCTGCGGCTGTGTGTATCGGATCATCTATAACACTCAGCAACCCAACAGGAACACCTGGTGGTGTATGGACCTGCGGCACTGGCGGCACAATAACACCGGGTGGTGTGTTTACCGGCACAACTGCGGGTAATGTTACTGTTTACTATGAGGCAACAACCCTTTGCGGATCGCTGTTTGCTTTATATACCGTAACTGTAAATCCATTACCAACGGTGAGTGCAATAAGCGGGATAGCTACAATATGTGCCGGTTCGACTGCCACACTTACGGATGCTACTCCGTCAGGGGTATGGAGCAGTACGCCGATCAGCGTAGCAACAATTGATGCCGCTAGCGGGGTGTATAATGGCGTAGCTGCCGGCAGCGCTATTGTAAGCTATGCAGTAACTAACTTATGCGGCACAACTACGGTAACGCTGACAGTTAACATAACTACTGTACCCGTGGTGGCCGCAATATTGGGCACTGCCACTGTGTGCCCGGGAGGGACAACCACCTTATATAATGGAACATCTGGTGGCGTATGGAGTGCAAGCAATGCTCATGCAACTATTTCAACTACCGGCATGGTAACAGGCGTTACCACGGGTATTGACACAATATATTATACTGTGACGAATGCCTGCGGCGCTGTTAGTGTAAGCAGACTGGTAACGATATTTGGAGTGCCCGGCGCGGATACGATAGCGGGGCCATCTATAGCCTGCATTGGTATGCCGGTTACACTCACCACGATAGTGACGGGCGGAACATGGACAGCCAGCAATGCCAATGCCACTGTGACAGGAGGAGTAGTAACAGGTGTGACGGTTGGTATAGACACAATACACTATGCTGTAACTAACGCTTGCGGATCTGCCACTACATCGAAAATAGTAACGGTACACGCAAGTGTAGTGCCTATAGTTACTGCTACAGTAAGTCCCAATGACACACTATGTGGTGCGGCACCTGCAACCTATACAGCTTCTCCTGTAAATGGTGGAACAGCACCGTACATACAATGGAGAAGAGGTGGAGTGAATATTGGTACAGGACTTACATTTGGCGACTCACCTGCCGATGGTGATGTGATCAGCTGCCGAATGGCCAGCAATGCTACCTGTCCTACAATTGATACCGTGTATAGCAACAATATTACCATGCACGTGTTTCCCAATGTTATACC
>CANBQQ010000027.1 GCA_947371715.1 Flavipsychrobacter stenotrophus | reverse complement strand
CAGAAAGTAATGAATGCCATGTGGGGTGCCGGACAGATGATGTTCAACAAAATACTGGTACTGGCAGATGGCAAGGTAAAGATCGACGACTACCTGCCTCTGGCCCAATATGTGTTTAACAACCTCAACCCGGTCACTGATGTCTACTTCAGCCAGGGGCCGATGGATGTGCTTGACCATAGCTGCTCTAAACTGGGCTTTGGCGGCAAAATGTGCATTGACGGCACTAAAAAGTGGGAAGAAGAGCAAATAGAGCCTTTGGTTCCATTCAAGTTGAGCTCGGCATTCTCTAAAGAGGCAATTCTTGCCGCCTTACCGGAACTTGCCAGCTTGAACGACAACCTGGCCCGTAAGTACGACCTGCCTATACTTTTTGTGTCTATAAAGAAAGATCGCCCGGGCCATGTAAGAGCGGTGCACGAGGCGATATGTAAGATGAATGGGGTTGAAGGCATTAAAATGATATTGTATGTGGAACAAATGGTAAGTGCTGATGACGTGACGGATGTTTTATGGCGCTTCTGCAACAACCTGGATCCTCGTCGCGATCACTTCTTCGGGGGTGCAAACAACAATATACTTGGGCTTGATGGCACCAGAAAAACGAAAAAGCTGGACAATTTTGATCGCCCATGGCCCAATATTATTGCCGCAGATCCTGCTACAATTACTACCATAGATGAAAAATGGTCATCTTTAGGACTCGGAAAACTAATTATTTCTCCATCTTTAAAGTATTCTACCCAACTATATAGGGGGGGTGCAGCTGTCTTAGATAGTGAATAACAATTTTTTTTCGTATAATTGTATAACTTTATAAAAAATTAGGTGATGAAACGTATTTTATTTGTATGCTGCCTGCTCACAGCCACCTGTGCAATCCCAACTCAGAGAGTTTTTGCCCAAACAACAGTTACCGTTGCTGATTTTACTGCAAAAGTAAATCTGATGGATACTTATATTGGTGCAGGAAACATGACACAGGCACAGACTACCTGGACAGAAATCCACAATATGATGATCGCAGAACTTGGCATTACCAAGTCTAACATTGCCGGAGCTGCTAACCCTACTATTGCTGCATCTTATATGACTACTGCACAGACACAGCAATCGTTATACGGTGAGATCTGGGCACTTAAGCCAGACCTTGCACTGAACCGTGTTGCATTGCATACCAAGTTGCTTGCATTCGCTGCAACGTTCTAAGTAATCAGAAACACTTTCAATATCGCAAATGTCCCGGATGAACTCCGGGGCTTTTGTTGTTTTATGCACTTTGTACGTGCTTCTATTCCCAATTATAGCGTTATGTCTACACCTAAAAGAGTAACAGGTATTGGTGGCATCTTCATAAAATGCACCAACCCTGAAAGTGTGAGGGAATGGCACAAAATGCACCTTGGCTTTAACACCGACCAATATGGCACATCGTTTGAGTGGCGACATGCGGATAACCCTGAGAAAAAAGGGTACTCGGTTTGGAGTACTTTCGCGGACAACACCACCTACTTTGCGCCATCAGCAAAAGAGTTCATGATCAACCTGCGCGTGGAGAACCTGGAATGGCTGCTGACAGAGTTGAAAAAGGAAGGTATAGAGCAGATAGGCGAGATGCAGGTATATGAGTATGGCAAATTTGCTCACATTATGGACCCGGAAGGAAATAAGATAGAACTGTGGGAATCTTTTGATGACGTGTACGGCGCAATGGTGGGGGAAAACGTGACAAAGTAGTAACCGCCTGAAACTCAACTTTTTCACTTTTGGTTCCAATCAGGTTACCGTATTTAATCGTAATTTCACCGCTCAAACCAGACTTGTGAAAGCAATCATTCCTGTTGCAGGTGCGGGCACTAAATTACGCCCACTAACATATACACAGCCTAAAGCGCTGATCCCTATTGCCGGCAAGACTATTCTCGGTGTTATTGTAGACCAGTTGATAGACGCCGGTGTTACCGAATTTGTATTTGTTATCGGCTACCTTGGCGAGAAGATACAGCGCTATATAGATAAAAGATATCCCCACCTTAAACATACATTTGTTACCCAAAACGACCGCAGAGGTACCGGCCATGCCATATGGCTTACCCGCGATGCTGTAGGTGACGATGAGGTAATGATAGTGCTGGGCGATACTGTATGTGACTACAATGTAAAGGAAGTATTGAATAGCCCTGTTTCACAGATAGGTGTTCGCAAGGTTGATGATCCGCGCCGATTCGGCGTTGCGGAGCTTAATGATAAGGACAATGTGATCCGCATGGTGGAAAAGCCGCTGATCCCCAAGTCTAACATGGCAATGGTAGGTATCTACTATATAAAGGAAACCTCGGCCATGTATGAAGCCCTCAACAGGCATCTTAATGACGCAGCTGACGAGAACGGCGAATACCACCTTACCAGTGCCCTGCAGCACATGCAGGAAGATGGCATAGTGCTTCATGCCTTCAGAGTCAACAACTGGTTTGATTGTGGCAAGAAGGAGACGCTACTCTCTACCAACGCCATCTTGCTGAAACAAATGGAAGACGAGCAGCGATCACGTAAGCTGGAAGTGTATAATAACACTGTTGTAATACACCCGGTAAACATAGCAGAGGGCTGCGATATCAGGAACTCGATCATAGGGCCAAATGTTACTATCGGCGAAAACACTAAGATAGAATCTTCGATTGTCAAGGACTCTATCATCGGTTCATTTGCAGAGTTGCATCATGTGGTGCTTAACTCTAGTATAATAGGCAGTGACGCCTATGTGCGTGGCCTTAGTCAAAGCCTGAATATTGGTGATAATACCGAAATAGACCTGGCCTAAATTAATCAGTATAAGGGAGTATAAAAGTAAAGGTGGCACCGAGATCTGTGCCGCCACTTTCTGCTATGAGTTCTCCGCCATGACGTTGCGCGATTTTTTTGCTGAGGTAAAGCCCTAGCCCGGTTGAGCTCTCTCCCATGGTACCTGTTCTCCCCGACTTTGTAAACCGGTTAAAGATGAGGTCCTTGTCCTTTATATCGAAGCCAATACCCTCGTCTTCTATAGCAAGATATAGCAGCGTACCGGATACTTTAGACTGGATGTTTATTGCACCGCCATCTATTGAAAACTTGATAGCGTTTGTTAGTACGTTCTTGACTGCTTGCGTAAACAAAGTCGGCTCCAGGCTAGCCTTTTGTGCAGGATCTATTTCTATCCTCCAGGTAATGTTTTTTGTTTTCGACTGAACGTCAAGCGAGGCTATAGATCTATTTATAACGTCGTACAAGGACACTCTCTGTAAAGGAATGTTTCTATTCGCCAACTCTTCATGCTTGAGCAGATTAAGTACATCGGTAAGCAATGCAAGAGCATGAGTACATTCAGCTATTATCTCATCAGCATATAGTGTATCCAGTCCTGCTTTATGGTCTATTTTTTGCACTTGAGATAACCCTATGATTCTGGCTAACGGGCTTCTCAGGTCGTGCGATAGCAGGTCGATCACCCCGGTCTTTTCGATGACCAACCCATCCATCTTTTCCACTGTTTTATTGATGTTTGCCAATAGTATACCTGCCTCATCTTCATAATGCACAGGCAACTCCGGCATTCTTCTTTCCCTGAGGTAAATATCCAAAGATGTTTTACCCAGCTTTAACGGATCTAATAACTTATTGAGCACAATAAGCGTAAAGGCAGTTGAGGCCAGTGTAAGGCCCAGAATAAAAACAATGATGGTAAAAGTGTCGGGGTTGGTGCCCGACAAGACAAAATAGATGCAGATACCGATCAAGGGCACATGTATACCCAGGAAGGCAATAGATAGAAATTTAAAAGTGTAGCTTTTCTTAAGTAACGGGAAACGAGACAGGACGTCATAGACTACCATGGAATATGTTTTCAGGTTAGGAGTGGCTAATGATTGCAGCTACTGCATAATAAGCACACAGCAAATATATCTGATTAACAAACAAATAACCAAAGTGGGGTAATAAAATAATTGGCTGATCAGTCAGCCAAAACATGGACACAAAAAAACCGCTGCAATAATTGCAGCGGTTTCAGATATAATATTGTTTATCAATCTTAGTTATTAGGAGTAGGCGACACGTAGCTGGCAGAAATTACACCATTTACGAAATGTACACCAGCCAAAGACTCGATAGTGTTAATGTCTACTTTGTGCAGTTCCAACTTGTCCTTATCGAAGTATGGCTCAATGTTGTGGAATGTGTAGCAAAGGTATTCGTCTGTGCTAGGAATGTATATCACCTTCCAGCAATACTCAGGAACAATGATGTTGTTATCTGCACCAATTATCCAGTTACGGCCTACTGTACCAGAGAATACTTTTACTTTCTTGTATTTCTTAGCTTTTGCCATTTCTTTCTGCTGCAATTTCTCCCACAGAGATTTGTACAGATTCTTTGGCATTGGCATTACGTTAGTAAAGTAAAAACTCTCTCTGTAAGCGTCTTTATCGCAGGTATTTTCTTCAGGAGCCATCATCTGCGCATGGTCGAACTGCGTATTGTTGTAGTCATCCTTAAGATCTGAGAATTCTGGTAACTGAGGATCAGTGCCAAGTGTGATACCGCTTTCACCTTTTTGCTTGCTGCAATTGAATAATTCAGGTGTAAGTGTATAAACCACCAATACAGGAAGGTGCTGAGACTTAGAAAAGTAAGAAGTGAAATTCTGGTTCCTTATTTTTACGATATCCTGCCCGTAAGATTGAAAACTTAAAGCAGCCAACAATACTATTGCCAGCTTTGAAGCACTTTTAAATACACCCTTTTGCATATAGACCATTTATTCGGTTAATGATTTTTATAAGTAACGGATTGTTGCAGCGATAAAATTAGAACTTTCACACAATTTTTTATAATTAAAACAGCTTTTTTAATTGTAATTGTTCATTTTTTACGCATTTATTTCGCCCCAGCCCCATATATCCTGCCAATGATAGTTATTTTTTGCGGTTTTACATAAAATTTTTAGCATTTTCCGCACCCAACTCCATTTTTTGGTGACTCAAGTTCACCCTTTCAACTACTTATTTCGCCTGGTTGTATTTAACTAACTCAGCCTCCATCTTGCTGAACACCTCCTGCTTCAACTCTGCCACCTGGTCTTGCCTCATACCTGCAACTTTTACCGGCTTTAAAAAAACAGCTCTGTTCTTACCCGGCCATATCTTCCACCAGGCACTGAAATGCCAGCGATCAACAGTATCCGGCAGAATAAGCGGCAGAATATCTGTTTGTGTATTAAGAGCCAGCCTGAAGGCCCCATCGTAAAAACTCTTTAAAGTATCCTCCGTTTCATTGAAGGTACCCTCCGGAAAGATCACAATATTTCCTTCTTTTCTTAGCACTCGCCACATAAGGCGCATGCTTACTGCCCTGCTCACTGCATTGCTGCGGTCTACAAGTATCACCACCTGCTTATAAATAAAACCGAGCACCGGCACCTTGCTCATCTCTTTTTTGCCCAACGGCCTGAAGTAAGAGGATATAGCGGGAAATATGATGAGCGTATCCATATAGGAAATGTGGTTGGCTACAATTATGTGTCGCCCTTCCGGCACCATTCCCTTTACTTTCACCGGCATGCCTATCAGCCAGAGCCACACTGTGCTCCACATCCTGATGAGCATGTGAATGACCTTTCGACCCTTCATATTATCGGCAAGACTAACGAGCGCAATGAACGGTAAGGCAATAAGGATACTGATCACAAACGTGACAATAACGTAAAGCGTGTAAAAGGGCTGCAGTATCTTTCTAAGCATGTGCGGGGCTAGAGGTAGTGGTCATTGCCACACCCGGCAACCATGGTCTGCCAACATCTTTAGAAGATGGCCACGGCGTTTGTTTTACAAACAATACCAATGCGATAAATGAAAACCAGAACATACGCTTGAACTTAGTCGAATCGACCATTGCCTTTTTCGCAGTACTATATGCCAGGTGTACCAAAACGATACCTATTACCATGCTTAGCGGATGCTCCATGTTGTAAAAACGGCTGGAGTGATCGCTCATAAAACCACCTTGCTGTATAGCCTGCAGGTGATTACCCAGGTAGAATACAGCCAAACCAACCAGCAATTGCAGGTCGCAGGCTATCATCATAAAAAGTGCAGTTTTTTTATTGCCAGCCTTGAATGTACCCTTCTTCTGCATGCCCATAACACTTTGCACAGCAACAACCAGTGTAAGTATGATCACAAAATAGCGCAGCAGGCTATGTGCGAAAATAAAAATAGAATAAGAACTCATGATCTACGATTTGAATGATAAAAGTAAGCACCAATTTTCAATAATAGCAATTCATAATGGTTTTCGACTATGAACTTCCCCCAATACCTATATTGACGAGCCAATGCCTAAGAAGTATATGCAAGGGACCACTACCCTTTTATAGATATTGTTTCCGATCAATAGCCCCATCCCATTCTTTCTCTTAACCTTCTTATGTGCTCGGTGTGGTGCCTGCCATGCCACGCATAGAGAGCTACCATCTCCCATACCGGAAAGGTTTTCTGATACTGTGGATGGTAATAAGTACGCTCCCAATCCTCATCCTTCATGTGCTCAAGAATATCTATCATACGCCTGTGTACAGCATGAAGCAGTGTAACAGAAATGTTGACAGGAGTTATTTTTGTATCCACCATTTCAGCCCACAATTCTTCCTTGTATGGCGTAATAGTAGGGGCATCTTCTGTAAGCGCCAGTTTAAGCCTTATGTATGCATTCATATGGCTATCGGCCACATGATGCACCACCTGTTGTATGGTCCAGCCTCCATCTCTGTAAGGTGTCTCCAGCTGGTATACATCCAGATTCTCTATACAAGCGTCCATCCACAAGGGTAGCGCCTTAAGTGCACTTATCCATCCTTTAATGTCATGAGGGGTAACACCGGTGGGTTTTGTATAACGGCCTATAGGGTATTTCAGTTCTTCAATATCTGCTGACATATAAATGTGTTTATATTATTTCTTGCCGTAAAACTCATTATAGAATTGCAACTCTGCGTCGCTGGGTTCGTAGATCTTGTTACTACGGGAATATTTGTTGCGCTGGGTGAAGTATTGCTCTATAATGTCGCCACCATTTGTGCAGACAATTACAATATCTGGTTCAGTAAATCTTGCCTTTTCTGTGTAGAGCGACGCGTAATCGTCCATTGTATAATTATTCACCCCTGCATTAATGATCTCTTTATCGGGATGCCTGCGCTGCAATATCGACGTAGCTATATCCTCATTGTTCAGCAACGGACTAAAAACCTCTGCATCACCTAGTATCAATATGGTTTGTTTCTTTTTAGGAAATTGCAGGTCGTGGTCCATGCGCAACCCCTGCGAATTGACCTTCAGATGATAGGGGGCATCGCCATAGTCATACATCATTTCATCCTGGTTAGGCTGCAGATCACCGAAAGTGGCGGGCTTTTTCGTATCTGGAAACTTCTTTGTACTGCGCTGAACATTGTATTTACTGATGATAGAATCCAGTTGATCGGCAATAAAAACGGCACCTTTTTTAGACCATACGCCATCCTCGGTAGTTTGTGTCAACTCAGTTACATCATTCTCTGCAATTTTCTTAGCGAGATCGTAATAATCAACACCCATGTTATCGGTAGTAATAAATATGAAAGGGATACCAAAGGTGCTGGCTGGGGTGGCATATTTCCCGGTTTCAATGGTGAGTACAACAACAACCAGTTTGGCACAATCCCTGTCTGTAGCCACTTTCAGTTCGAGGAGTGATTTCTTGTAGTACTCCCTCAGTTCGCTATAGAGCCTGCTGCTTGAAGCCTGCTGTATGATCTCATCTTTAGGTATTTTAGGGTGACGGTCAATTTCCCTGTTTTTACGCTCTCTGAATACAATGTCGCTGATGGATTTGCCTTTACTTCCACAAGCACTGAAAAAGCATACGGATACTAACGCAACTAATAGTAGTAGCGCAAACGAACCCGGGTATGATTTTACGGCATAGGATGTCCGTATTTTTTGACGCAAAAGATCGGCTGTTGAAGTTTAAAGATAGGGATAAAAACAAATTTTTGCCTTAATCTCCTTTACCCACTAACAGTAATGTAAATGGGCAAGCTCCGGTGAACTTGCCCATCAAAAGAATTATGACTACCTGTTTATCAGGTTATTGCCTGAAATTGCCGCAGGAAACGCACATCATTCTGCGAATACATACGCAGGTCGTTTACCTGGTATTTTACCTGTGTGATACGCTCTACTCCCATACCAAATGCAAACCCGGTATACACCTCAGGATCTATACCAAAGTTGCGGAGCATATTAGGGTGCACCATTCCGCAACCAAGTATCTCAACCCAACCGGTGTGCTTGCATAAGTTGCAACCGCTCCCACCACATACAGTGCAGGAAATATCCATTTCGGCACTAGGCTCGGTAAACGGGAAGTATGACGGACGGAAGCGCACCTTGGTGTTTTCGCCGAACATCTCTGTTACAAAGTAGTAAAGCGTTTGCTTCAGATCGGCAAACGATACATTCTTATCTACATACAAACCTTCGCACTGGTGGAAAAAGCAGTGTGCACGTGCAGAAATAGTTTCATTGCGATATACACGGCCTGGGCAAATCACCCTTATAGGCAACTGCTCTGTTTCCAGTATGCGCGCTTGCGTAGACGAGGTATGCGTACGTAACACCCAGTCAGGATTGGTAGATACATAAAATGTATCCTGCATGTCTCTTGCAGGGTGGTGCTCAGGCATGTTCAGCGAAGTGAAGTTGTGCCAGTCATCTTCGATCTCAGGACCTGTAGCCACGCTAAAACCTATTCGCTCAAAAATAGACACGATCTTATTCTCCACCACACGAAGCGGATGGCGGGTACCTATAGGCAACGGAGTACCCGGCAATGTATTATCTACCACCGGTCCCTTTGCCTTAGTATCTACCTGCAGCCCTTTAAATGACTCAAATGTTTCTTCAGCCAGTATTTTGAAAGAATTGAGCAACTGTCCGGCCTCTTTACGCTGGTCGGCAGGTACATTCTTCATTTCGCCGAATATCTGCTTTACTATACCCTTCGCTCCCAAAAAGCGAATACGGAAATCTTCAAGCTCAGCGGCATTGGCAATAGTTATTGCCTTTATCTCTTGTTCGTATTGTTGGATCTGCTCCTGTAAGGATGCCATAGGGCACAAATATAAGTTGAAAATTTGTGAGTTAATTGTCGGGCCATTCACCCATAACCATCTGGCAGCGATGAAATAGGGTTTTATATAAAAAAGACGTTGAAACGGAAAAATTGTATATAAAAAAGATGTTGAAACGGAAAAATTATATGTAAAATTGACACTGAAACGGAAAAATTATATAATTTTGGTGATAACCGAGGCAATTTATGATACACCGCACGTTACAAAAAAGCATCAGAGACCGACTTTTCAAGGGCAAGGCAATTATTCTTTTCGGCCCGCGCCAGTGTGGCAAGTCCACATTAATAGAAAATGCCCTTGGCAACGACGAATATATGTACCTGAATGGGGATGATGCAGATGTAAGAGAGCTCCTTTCTAATACCAGTGCCGCCAAATTAAAAACGCTTGTCGGGAAAAATAAGATCCTTTTTATTGATGAGGCACAGCGCATTAGCAATATAGGACTTACCCTGAAAATATTTACGGATCAGCTTAAACACGTACAAGTAATTGCCACAGGCTCATCTGCATTCGAGCTATCTAACAAGGTCAACGAACCGCTTACAGGAAGGAAATATGAGTTTATGCTATACCCGTTAAGCTTCGGTGAAATGGTAGCCGACCATGGCTACCTGCACGAAAAGAGATTGCTGGAACACCGACTGGTATATGGCTACTACCCTGAAATTGTAACAAAGGCAGGTGAAGAAAAGGAGTTGCTAAACTTACTGGCTAATAGTTATTTATATAAAGATCTGCTGATGCTGGAACAAATTAAAAAACCGGCATTGCTTGAAAAACTCTTAAAACTACTGGCATTGCAAGTAGGCAACGAGGTTAACTACAATGAACTGGCACAAATAGTTGGCGCTAATAAACAAACTGTAGAAAAATATATAGACCTGCTGGAAAAAGCATTTGTAATATTTGTTTTGCCGGCACTTAACCGGAATGTACGCAATGAACTGAAAAAGGGGAAGAAGATCTTTTTCTACGATTGTGGTATCCGCAATGCCATCATCAAAGATTTTACACCGGTAACTTCCAGAACAGACATTGGGGCATTATGGGAAAACTACATCATTTCGGAACGAATGAAGTATCTGCGCTATACCAACAATGATACAAAACTCTACTTCTGGCGCACCTTTCAGCAGCAGGAAATAGATCTGATAGAAGAGCATGAAGGGGGAAAGATGAAGGCATTTGAGTTCAAATGGGGTAAAAACAGCAAGGCAAGGTTCCCACAAACATTCACGGATAACTACCCTGGCACAGAAACTGCCATTATTTCGCCCGACAACATGGAAACGTTTTTACTGGATAAAGCATAGAACGCACCTGCTATGTCTACCCCTCATTCATTATCTTTGCGCTCAATTATACTGATATATGTTACCTATACAACTGTTTAGACAAAATAAAGAACTGGTACTGGAAGGCCTGAAGAAGAAGAACTTTAAGGAGATGGACCTTGTTGATACGATTATCAACCTCGATGAACGCCGTAGAGCCTTACAGGTAGAAAATGACTCCAATGCAGCAGCAGCCAATTCGGCCGCAAAAGCTATAAGTCAGCATATGGCGAAAGGTGAAAAAGAGCAGGCGGAAGCACTAAAAGCACAGGTAACAGCCAATAAGGAAAGAACTAAGCAGATAGCACAAGACCTTTCAGATCTTGAAAATGAACTGAACGACACATTGGTACGCCTGCCTAACCTGCCACACAACAGTGTACCTGTAGGTAAGACTCCTGAAGAAAATGAAGTAGTGCGTAGCGGTGGTGATATGCCATCACTGGGTAGCAACAACATGCCTCACTGGGACCTGGCCGACAAGTACAAACTGATAGATTTTGAACTGGGTAATAAAATAACCGGCAGTGGCTTTCCCGTATTTATGGGACAGGGCGCAAGGTTACAACGTGCACTGATCAACTATTTTCTGAACTTCAACATGGATGCAGGCTATAAGGAATATTGTCCTCCATTTATGGTGAATGCCGCTACTGCCTATGGCACAGGCCAGCTGCCCGATAAGGAAGGACAGATGTACCATTGTACTGAAGACGGTTTCTACCTGATACCAACCGCCGAAGTACCTATAACCAATATATACCGCGATGTTATAGTACCGGAGAATGAATTACCGGTAAAGATGACCGCCTATTCTCCGTGCTTCCGCCGTGAAGCGGGGTCTTACGGTAAGGATGTGCGTGGGTTGAACCGTGTACACCAGTTTGATAAAGTAGAGATAGTGCAACTATCACGCCCTAACGAAAGCTATGATTTGCTGGAAGGCATGGTAAATCATGTTGAACAATTGCTGCAGAGCCTGGAATTGCCTTATCGCATTCTCCGTCTATGTGGTGGCGATATGAGCTTTACGTCTGCGCTTACATACGATTTCGAGGTATTCAGTGCCGCGCAGGAGCGTTGGCTGGAAGTAAGTTCTGTATCTAACTTCGAAGTATTCCAGGCAAACCGTATGAAGATCCGTTATAAGGGCGCTGATGGCAAAACACAGTTGGTACATACTCTAAATGGCAGCTCATTGGCCTTGCCACGTATCATGGCATGTCTTTTAGAGAATAACCAGACAGTTGATGGTATAAAAATACCTGCGGCACTGCAACCTTACTTCGGGAAGGACATGATCAGCTAATCAACTTAACTTATTTCAATCACCGTATATGATACAACGTAAACAATCTCTGTTTTTATTCATTGCCGCTTTGCTCAATGCCTGCCTGCTGGTGGTACCGCTGTACAGGTGGTATGAGGTAGTAGTGAATGTAGATGTGATGCATGAGCTACGCGTAAATGACCACTACCCTTCTCTGATCATTGCAATGGTGATCATTTTATTGCCCTTAGTTGCCCTGTTCATGTTCCGTAATCGTAAACGACAACTGGCACTATCTGCGGTTAGCATAGTGAGCACTATAGGGTTTATTACACTTATGCTCTCTCGTGTTACTCAATTGAGCAACATGACACCAACACCGGTAAGGGGCACTTACTGGATTGGAGCAATATTGCCCATTATCTCCATTTTATTGCTCATTCTGGCCATCATGGGCATTCGCAAAGATGACAAGCTGGTAAAATCAATGGACCGGCTACGATAAAACAGAAAATAATTAAAATATAAGAGGGCGCTGATAAAATTATCAGCGCCCTCAGTTTTGTTGAAAAACCTGCAAGTCTATCTTCTGCGAGACTTCACATCATTCTTGCCTCTCTGCTTGCCCCTGCCATTATTTTGGAGGTCGAAGCTGAGACCGGCATTAATTGAAAAGTTACTGAATGGCTGCGAATAGGCCGGCTGATGAAAAAAGTCATTTGTTCTGCCGGTAAACGCGGTACTGTACGTAATTACCCGCTGAGCCGTAGATATCTGGTTCAAATAACCTCCCTGCCCGTTTACACTAACCTCTGTAAGATTAGCCTCTTTGGTATATGGTGCAAAAGAGAGGAAGCCCATTTCACACCAAAATTTCATTTTATTATTTACCGCGAATTTCGCGCCTACAGCTGCGGTCAACCCCAACGATAGTTTGTTTTTAATTTCCCAGGTAAAGTCAACAACTTCTGTCGCTCCTGTTCCCGGTAGGTTTACGTACACCTCATCCCACGTAACTCGGCTACGCAAAGGCAACGCGATACCTACTCTTGTATAAAGATTCATCTTCTCCCCATCTGACTGTAACACCAATGCTGGGATAAATAAAGTACATTTTCCCTTTTGGTTCATGTTAACGTTAGAGGGCACACTATCTACCAACACATTGCCAATTGTACCGGTATACTGTTTTGCCGAAAGCAGAAAATCTAACGACACATCAATGCCTACATGTTTGTTGAACATATAACCGAATCCCAGATCGCCATGAACACCGGCCCCGAAAGACATATTTTTCAAACTGTAGGTTGTACTGCCTGAGGGAGATGAATTTACCGCCGACCCGTTATATGGCGTTGCAGTACCATCCATAGTTTGCCCTGCCTGCGGTATTGCATAACCCAATCCGATACGGGTATACAATTGCTGCGCGTAGCTAGTAGATTGCAATGCCAAAGTAGCTGTACATAGTAATAATAGTTTCTTCATATTCTAAATTTGTAAGGCGAAGTTAATGCAGCCGGGCCGCTTAACAGTCAGGCATACAATGGAGGTTGTATTTTATTGCATTTATAACTCCATAAAATATCTCTACACTAATTATAGTAAATAATACTATTCACACCTTTATTAAGAAACCTTTACTTTTGCACTACTAATATTAATTTATGCAATTCCTTGATTTCGAAAAGCCAATTGAAGACCTATATACACAGATCAGTAAGCTTAAAGAACTTTCTGTTAAGAACCAGGTAGATGTTTCCGGTAGTATCAAGGAAATGGAAACCGCTGTGGAGAAAGCCCGCACGGATATTTACAGCCACCTTACGCCATGGCAGCGTGTGCAGGTAAGTCGCCACCCGGAAAGGCCTTATACTTTATATTATATAGAGAAGATATTTACCAACTTCACTGAGCTTTATGGAGATCGCCAGGTGAAGGATGATAAGGCTATGGTAGCCGGCATGGCAGAGCTTAACGGGCATCCGGTAATGGTAATGGGCCAGCAGAAAGGTATTAATACCAAAATGAGGCAGATGCGCAACTTTGGTATGGCTAACCCCGAAGGCTACCGCAAGGCGCTGAGGCTGATGAAACTGGCTGAAAAATTCAACCGTCCCATCATTACTTTTATAGATACCCCGGGCGCATTTCCAGGTCTTGAAGCAGAAGAGCGCGGACAGGCTGAAGCTATTGCCCGCAATCTGTTTGAGATGGTAAATATGAAGGTGCCGGTGATCTGCATCATCATTGGCGAAGGTGCATCAGGCGGCGCATTGGGTATAGGTGTAGGTGACAAAGTGACCATGCTGGAAAACACGTGGTATACTGTTATCTCTCCTGAATCCTGCTCTTCAATACTCTGGCGCAGCTGGAATTTTAAAGAGAAAGCCGCAGAACAACTGAAACTGACATCTATTGACATGAGTGGTTTTGGACTTGTGGATGATGTAGTGCCTGAACCACTGGGTGGCGCGCATGCCAACCCTGAACTAATGGCAGAAACACTTAAAGAATACCTTATTGAATCGCTGAATGAGCTCTCGAAACTTACACCTGATGAAAGGATCAACAACAGGATAGAAAAGTTTTCGAAAATGGGCTTCTTTGACGAAGTATAATTAAAACCTGCAGCTACTCTGCACCCTATCTTAAAAAACATCGTAAAATGACTAAAAAACTCAAGGGAACAGGGGTTGCATTGGTAACGCCATTCCAGAAAGACGGGAGCGTAGACTTTCCCGCATTGGAAAATCTTGTGAACAGTGTCATTAAGGGGGGGGTCGATTTTCTGGTTGCACTGGGCACTACGGCGGAAACGCCTACTCTGTCAACGGCAGAAAAACAAGAAATACTGGCTGCAGTCATCCAACATGCCGACGATCGCGTACCCGTGGTTTGCGGCATAGGTGGCAGCAATACACAAGAAATTATTAACCAGCTCGAATCGTTCGATCTACGTAATGTAGCGGCGATACTGAGCGTGGTGCCGTATTATAACAAACCAACACAGGAGGGTATATTCCAGCATTTTAAGGCTGTTGCCAATGCTACCAATAAACCCATTATTCTCTACAATGTACCCGGCCGTACCGGTACTAATATGTTACCTGCTACTGTTGTCCGCCTTGCTGAAGAATGTAAGAATATCATCGGCATTAAGGAAGCCTCAGGCAATATGGTGCAGTGTATGGAACTGATACAGAATGCACCTGAAAACTTCCTGATACTTTCCGGCGACGACAACCTGGTACTGGCACAAATGGCCCTAGGTATGGATGGTGTTATATCAGTAGCCGCTAATTGCTGCCCTATAGACTTTACAGAAATGGTGAATCTCACCATGATCAATAAGTTTGAAAAAGCAAGGAAGATCCATTACAAGTTACTGACCGGCATAGACCTTTTGTTTATAGAAGGAAATCCGGCGGGAGTGAAATTTGCGCTTAACAAAACCGGCATTTGCGAAAACGTACTACGCCTGCCGCTTGTGCCGGTAAGTGATGCAACAGGCGAAAAATTGTCGGCATTCATGAAAGCAATAGCTCATTAGTAGATGCCCGACGTCAGCAGAACATAAATAACCAACTATTACCGTGATCAAGGGCATCAAACACATCATTTTCGACCTGGGCGGGGTATTGCTCAATATTGACTATAACCTTACCGAACAGGCTTTTGTAGATGCCGGCATTACCAATTTTGGTGAACTATACGCACAACTAGGGCAAACAGAACTTTTTGACCACCTGGAAATTGGCAAAATAGGTACAGATGAATTTGTGGAAGCGCTGCAAAAAATATCATCAGTGCCCCTCACCAGAGAACAGATCCTCCATGCATGGAATGCTATGTTGCTGGATTTCCCGGTAAGGCGATTGCAGTTATTGCAGCAATTAAGGCTGTACTATGACCTAGTTTTACTCAGTAATACCAACGAGATACACGAAGAAAGCTTTAATAAAATACTGATGAGCGACCGGGGTATACCTAACATAGGTGTATTCTTCGATCGTGTCTACTTCTCTCACCGCGTAGGCATGCGCAAACCAAACAGAGAGATATTTGAAAGGATACTGGAGGAATGCAGCTTCAAACCCGAGCATACTTTGTTCATAGACGATAGCCCTCAGCACATAGCCACCGCCAAAGAACTGGGCATACAAACCATATATCTGGAAAAAGGTATGACCATTGAGGAAACGGTGTTTAAGAGTTTGAAGTAGGGGGGTGCCAATTTCACCCTCCTCTAAACTTACAGAGGTCCGTTGCTTCATCAAGCAGTTCAGCCATTAATAATTCTTACCTTTGCGCCACAAAAAATCAGTAGTACCGTGCCGGATATTATCCAGTTATTATCAGATCATATAGCCAACCAGATAGCAGCGGGTGAGGTGATACAGCGCCCGGCATCGGCGGT
>CANBQQ010000026.1 GCA_947371715.1 Flavipsychrobacter stenotrophus | reverse complement strand
TCCATCTGCTATAAAATTTATTTACTTCAAATCTTAGTTTGGTTTCGCCTTCGGTAGAATGTATTCTTAATGTGCGGTCTGCTTCAACAGGATTTTGGTTATCCAGGTATTTGTCTAGCTGGTTGTTCAGCATATTGCGGCTAAAGGTGAGGTTCCAGTAGCCCTTGTCTATTAGTTTCTTTAATCCATAACCATTTGTATAGCTCCATTGTTTGATCAAGGGATTTGCGTGGAGGATGTATACATTCTCCGGGGTCAGGTTGTTTGGAGTGAGAAAGCTGAAATTATCTATTGCTCCGATAGCTAAAGTATAGAACGATAACTTCTTGCTGATCTTGTAGTTGACCTTGTACTGAAAATCCCAGTAAGAGGGTTGTATAGGTATTTGCAATGCCTGAAACAGGAATTGCAGGTAAGATCTTCTCGCAGAGGCCTGGAAGGATATTTTGTCGTTGATAGGTCCATCTGCAGAGTAGGCCAGTTCTGTAGCACTTAGTCTTACATTGTGCTGCACCTTATCAGGGTTCGCATCCTTCATTTTTAGTTGCAATACACCCGACAGCGGGTTGTCATATTTTGCGGGAAAGGCACTGGTATAAAGGTTTACATCCTGTATGAATGATATATTGATGATGCCGGTTGGCCCGCCTGCGGATCCCTGAGTAGCAAAGTGATTGATGACCGGTACTTCTATGCCGTCGAGGTAATATACATTCTCATTGGGTGCGCCGCCCCTTATGATCAGGTCATTTCTGTAACCACCTACAGAGCCTGATGTACCGCCAACGCCAGGGAAAGCCTGTATTACACGAGATACGTCGAAATTGCCTCCGGGATTACTCTTGATTTCCTGTGCCGATAAGTTTTGAAGCGATAGGGGAGTCTCCGCACTTTTTGCAAATGGATTGCGACGGATCACCACTTCTTTAAGGGATGTGGCAGCACTATTGTCCATTTCTATGAGCAAAACTTGTTCATTGCCCGATGATACAACTATGTTGTATAAAATGGTGGGTTCGTATCCTATAACGGATGCCTTGATATTGTAGGAATTGGTGGGTATCTCTTTTATTGAAAATCGCCCGTTACTGTCTGATACCGCACCAAGGGTAGTGCCTTCCAAAACTATCGTAGCATCAGAGATAATAACTTCAGTTTTCTTGTCCTTGACTACTCCGCTGATTTTTCCGGTTTGGCTGAAACCTGTATAAGAGATCAATAGTATTAGAGGTAGCAAAAAAAAACTGGCAATTCTCATTTGTTTATTTTTAGCTGCAAAAATATAAACAGATTTGACTCTGTGTGACTATTTTTACATAAAACTTAATATTTTGGCGAATATTTGGTGAATATTTTCCTGAAATGTTACAACAGTCTATGTTTCAAAGGAATAGTATGTATATTAGCCGCTATAAATTAGTTATTAACTGCTTATGAGTTAGGTTAATGGAAATACTTCCTCTAAAGAAGTGAACTATGACTAATTTTGCTGCATCACACTTATGATCAACCCGGCAATACCCAAAAACGAAATCCAAAGGCTTTCTAACCTGAAAGATTACATGATCATGGATACCATCCCCGAAAGTGATTTCGATGAGATAACTATGCTCGCTTCTCAAATTTGTGATACTCCTATTTCTCTGGTTTCTTTGGTAGATGATAAACGGCAATGGTTCAAATCGCGCCATGGTCTTGATATAAATGAAACTCCCCGTGATCTTGCGTTTTGTGGCCATGCAATTAATCAGCCCAAACAGGCCTTTATTGTTCCTGATTCCCGCATAGATAGTCGTTTTCATGACAACCCGTTAGTAACAGGCAGCCCACATATGGTGTTTTATGCAGGCATTCCGTTGCTGACTCCTGAAGGTAATGCGTTGGGTACGTTGTGCGTTATAGACAATCACCCTAAGGAACTGAATGAAAGGCAGATCGCGTCTTTAAAGGCGTTGAGTAACCAGGTGATGTGTCAGCTGGAGTTAAGAAGGAAAAATACACAGCTTAGCCTTACTTATCAGGAGTTGATCAATAATTATAATGATATTGAGCAATTTGCTTCAATTGCTGCTCATGACCTGAGAAGCCCGTTGCATAATATTACCGCGCTTATCGATTATTTCCTCGATGAGAATGCAGCTAACGTTTCGCCGGATGGAGTAGAGTACCTTAATCACATCAAAACATCTTCGTTGCAGCTTACAAGGCTTATTGATGCGATATTGGCGTATTCCAAATCTACGCAGGTAATAATCACAAGTAAAGAGCGTTTTAACCTTAATGAATGTATTGTTGCTATATTACAGTTGTTGCAACCACCGGCGCATATAGTTATTAATTTTCCTCAGGACGATATTTACATTACTACTTCACGTGTTGCTATCAAGCAGGTATTGTTGAATCTGATCAATAATGCGGTAAAATATAATGATAAGCCGGGTGCAACAATTGATATCACGTTCTATGAATCAGAAGAAGATTATCATTTCTCTATAAAAGACAACGGCCCCGGCATTCCTGAAAAGCACCTGGATTCTATTTTCGATCTTTTCAAGACAGTTAAGACAAATGCCAATAGCGGTACAGGTATCGGTCTATCTATTGTAAAAAGGCTTGTGAAAAAACTACATGGCGATATCGATGTAGAGTCTAAGAAAGATGTTGGTACCGAGTTTACTTTTAACATAAAGAAGTAACTGAAGCGGCGGTTACGAGTTACATTCTCACTCTTTTACAGTTACTTCGTGTACAATGAGTCTCAGTAAGTCCTATTTCTTAAAGACCAATGGTGCTAATACACCGTATTTGAAAGTGATCTCTTCGAGATACAGGCCGTTGCCACTGACGTCAAAAAAAGCTTTAGTACAATCATTGGCTTCTATCACTTTTCTGAAACCATCAACAGTCATTTTCCCACGTGCTACCTGTAGCTGAGTGCCTACTAATCCGCGCACCATACCCCGGAGAAAGCGATTGGCGCGTACTATATATTGCAATTCATTCCCTTCCCGTTGCCAGTAACTTTCCATTATTGTGCAGGTATGGGTGTGCGACTGTGCATTGCGCTTACAGAACGACTCAAAATGGGTGTATTCTTTTATTATTGCCGCCGTTTCGTGCAGCACCTCTTCATTAATAGGTAGGGGAAAGAACAATGCCCGCTCGTGCAGGAACGGATCTTTATGGGCATAGATGCGATAGCGGTATTGCCTGCTAATGGCATCGAACCGCACATTAAAATCATGGTCTGCAGTGTAGATCCTTTTTACTGCCACCCCTTGCGGCAGGATAGCATTCATGCGGTATAGCAGGTCAAAATTGACTTGGACATCTATGTCAACATGGTAATAATTGCATAGTGCGTGTACGCCTTCATCGGTTCTGCTGGCACCATATGTAGCAATGGGGCCACGGAATATGGTTGTTAAGGCCCTATTCAAAGCAAATTGCACAGTTACCTGTGTTCCCTGTACCTGTGAGCCATGGAACTTAGCGCCATCATACATTACTTCCAATACGTACCGTTGCATAGATCGAATAACTGGGATAACCTGATACTAACAAAATAACCCCGCATGGAGCGGGGTTATCTCAATATGGGATAAGACTTTGAAAATTATGCCATAGCATTAACTCTCTTCTGGATACCTGATTTCAGGTTTCCGGCCTTGTTCTTATGAATTACATTACGCTTAGCCAACTTGTCGATCATAGAGATTACTTTGCTCAGGTTCTCGCTTGCTGCTGCTTTTTCAGTATTAGCTAATAATGTACGTATTGCGTTACGTGTGGTTTTGCCATAATAACGATTACGGTCACGACGTTTTTCGCTTTGGCGGACATCCTTTTTGGTAGCTTTATGATTTGCCATTAATCTTTGTTTTTTTAAGGACTGCAAATGTACGAAGAATAATCAAAAATCAAAAATAAAATTAGATTTCTGAAATATTTTCAAACAGTCCTGTTTTTTAATAAGTGTTTGAGCGGCAAAGATAGGAAAAAATGCGACCCTGCTGGCGTGGTTTTTACACAATTCAATAATAGAAATCGGTAAAAAGCGTTATATTGTAGGTGAGTAGACCCTAAAAGTCGGTAAAACGATAAATAACACCCTGAGTATGAGAAAGATAGTGTTTGTGTTCCTGTTATTAACAAGTGTACATTTTGCGTGTATGGCTGTTACACCTGCCGATAGATTACTGGCATTGGTGAAACTTTCACCTGAAAATGTTACCCGTGATAAAGTAACGTCTATACTTGGAAAGCCATCCCGCATTGCAGAATCAAGAAAGGGTAGTACCTGGTATTACAGCCTTGGCAATACTAAGCTTACCTTACAGTGGAGTAAAACCTCCGGTATGGCCGAACAGATTTCCTATTCCTGCGGTAAAGGCACCACTTGCGGTCAGTTTGATAAAAAGAAAGAATGCAAGCTAAAAGAAGGCGCTATGAACATGCAGCAGGCACTCACCCTACTTGGTCCCCCCAAAGAAATGACTGTAAAGGAAGGCAAGCAGATCATGTATTATAACTATCAGGGCAATATGCTGCGCCTGTTTTTCCGCAATCGTACTTTGGTAGATTATGCGTTAGTTGAAAATCGGAGAGAGTAATATATAGGCCATCCCGATCACATTGATACAATAGCGCCTCGGTCCAACCTACATTCCGATTGTTTTAAAATGTTACAGGGAAATTGTATTTTGTGCTTGAATCACATAAACTAATTCACCATGTCATGTTATAAGTTTCTTATCTCCCTTACTTTGGCTGCCGCTAGTATTTGTGCAACGCATAGTGCAAAAGCCCAGACGGTCTATTCCGTAAAGTATAAAAGCGATGCGCAGGTAAAAGTTTATGTAGCATCGTATAAAAGCGATGCTGATCTGGTGGTATATAAGGCCAGCTACAAGAGCGACGCGGGCGATAATAAAGGTGTATGGTATTTTTGTGACTATGCCAGCGACGCGAAAAAGAAGATTTTTTTCGTTGACTATAAGAGCGATGCGGATCTGGTAATTTTCTTCAGCGATTATAAGAGCGATGCAGGATGGCAAAATAAGAGTAAGCAGCACCTGATGTATTAAGCTGAAATTAATATTAATGGCGTTTCAATGGGATAATTATTCTATGACCCATTAATCTCTTTAACTTTTTACCATATTAACTTACTTTTGCCCCCGATGCTTCCAAAAGAATTATTGCTCAAGGCCTACAGGTTAATGATGACCGCAAAGGCTATGGCTGAAATATACGATGCCAACAGGCCCATATGTAAGTATGTGCACAGTACATCCCGGGGTCACGAGGCTATTCAGCTGGCTACCGGTTTTCTCCTGAAATCATGCGATTTTGTTAGTCCTTATTACAGGGATGAGAGCATCATGCTGGGTATGGGTTACCGACCCTATGAGCTGATGCTGCAATTGCTGGCAAAGGGTGGAGACCCGTTCACAGGTGGTCGTGCATACTATAATCACCCCAATATCAAAAGAGAAGGTTTCCCCGGTATCATACACCAGAGTAGTGCTACAGGTATGCAGGTCATACCTACTACTGGTATAGCCCAGGGTATACAATACAGGGAAAAGGAAAAGCTATCTAACTACGAATTGCCCCCGGTTACTATCTGCTCATTGGGCGATGGCAGTGTTACCGAAGGTGAAGTGAGTGAAGCGTTCCAGTTTGCAGTACTAAAGGGACTACCTATTATATATCTTGTTCAGGACAATGACTGGGGTATTTCTGTAAGCAGCGATGAGGCGCGTACTATGGATGCTTACGAATATGCAGGAGGGTTCAAAGGTATGGAGCGTGTAAGGGTCAACGGAAGTGATTTCGTGGATTCATATAACACCATGCAATACACTATTGATTGGGTACGCGAACATAGAAAGCCTATTTTGGTGCATGCGAAGGTGCCTTTGTTGGGTCACCATACATCAGGTGTGCGCAAAGAGTGGTACCGTACGGCAGAAGATCTGGCCAAGCATGGACTTGACGATCCTGCACCTAAACTGAAAAAAGTACTACTAGGTATACGCGGAGTAAAGGAAGCAGACCTGGATAAGATAGAGCAGGAAGAAATAGCCTACGTTAAGGCCGAATTTGATATGGCTGTGGCCGCACCGGACCCCGATCCGGCAACAGTGGCTGACCATGTATTCGTTCCATCAAAAGTAACAGGCGAGGTTGGTAACCGTACTCCGGAAGGCAGGGAAAAGGTGGTAATGGTTGATGCTGCGCTTCATGCAGTGGAAGAATTATTACAAGATCACCCCGAGGCTTTGTTTTACGGGCAGGATGTTGGCAAGCGCCTTGGAGGAGTATTCCGCGAGGCGGCAACTCTGGCCGATAAGTTTGGCGACAACAGGGTATTTAATATGGCCATTCAGGAGGCATATATCGTTGGTTCTACCATTGGTATGAATGCTGTAGGTCTTAAGCCAATAGTAGAGGTTCAATTTGCAGATTATATTTATCCTGGCTTCAACCAGCTGGTTACCGAAATAAGCAAGTCGTGTTATCTAAGTTGCGGTAAGTTTCCGGTGTCCATGATATTAAGAGTACCTATCGGCGCTTACGGTGGCGGTGGTCCTTATCATAGTGGAAGTGTAGAAAGCACTTTAGCTACTATTAAAGGAATCAAGATCGTTTACCCAAGTAATGCAGCCGACATTAAAGGCCTTATGAAAGCCGCCTTCTACGATGGTAATCCGGTAGTGATGCTGGAACATAAGGGCCTTTACTGGAGCAAAGTTCCGGGTACCGAAGAAGCTAAAACAGTTGAGCCCGATAGAGATTACATATTGCCACTTGGAAAGGGTACCGTAGCATTGGCGCCTACTCAGGAGAATATTGACAATGGATCATCTTGTTGTGTCATTACCTACGGGATGGGTGTGCATTGGGCCAGAAATGCCGCTAAGCAATTTCCCGGACAGGTAGAGGTGATCGATATACGCACTATTTATCCGTTGGATGAGGAACTGATATATCACACTGTTAAGAAGCACGGCAAGTGCATAGTATTAACAGAGGAACAATTACGTAACTCCTTCTGCGAAGCATTGGCAGGACGTATAGCCCAGAATTGCTTCCAACAGTTAGATGCTCCCGTACAAACAATTGGCGCACTCGACTTGCCTGCGGTACCTATGAATATGGGGCTGGAGGCCGCAATGTTGCCCAATGCAGATAAGGTAGCAGACAGGATAGGGCAATTGCTGAGTTGGTAATTTTTCAGGTACTCTGGTAAACTATTTGCTGTTATGGTTTTCGTTTACCAATAGTTTTTATAAATTTGGAAGATTAAGTAGTAATTTGCTGCTCGGCTTCCGTGTTTATTGTAGTCACAGCATTAGTTTGTAAATTATTGTATATGAAGAAATTTATTGCGGCTTTATTTTTATTTGCAGCTACCGGCTCTTCAATGGCGCAGGTAATGAAACATAACAATAAATTCCCGTCTCCTGAAAGTGCTACTTACGACAATAATGGTAACGATCTGAGAGGCTTTATCAATACAAATAAGACCGCTTTAATGAGCAAGGGGGCATTGGTAAACGATGCGTCTGCCAATACCTGGGGCTATGTAATGATGAAAAATGTGAAGATTCCCGGCCAGAGCAAGAAAGGGGAGCTGAACTACTATGAGTCATTCGATGTAAGCCTGCTGCTTTATAGGTCTGCCGATGGTGCCAAGGCCAGCTGGTGGGCGCGTGAGTACAACAATCCTAAGGGGCCAATGCTTTATTACAAGGCAGGTGATCCGGGAATGCTGAGTATCGAGAACGTAAAGTATTCTGAAATTATCACCGACCTCAGACCTAAGAAGTTTACTCTTGTTGAATTCTACGATTCAATTTTCAGCTACAAAGATATTGATGTTGTGCTCAATAACACTATCGCTATGCGTGGTGGCACTATGAAAGAAAATAGTGACTATACTGCATTGGTTGATTTCTACAACGGTTTCCTTGGTAAATTCTCTTCTGTTAATGATGCAGTACTGGATGATAAGTCATTCATCACCTTCTTCAAAAACGGTAGCAATAACTACATCGGATACTTCAATGTGATCAATGGCAAACTTTCAGGAACAGTTGAATTAATAGATGCCCCATTTGAAAGAGATCGCATCAAATTGGTTAGCGATGTTTTCAAAAAACTTACCGGTAGCTATATTTATGTTTACGGAGACGATAGCTTCGGTTTTGACAGGATGATCAAAATGCGTGCAGACAAGAGCAATCTTAAAGTTGACCGCAGAATGACAACCATGTCTTCAAAATTCAACCAGGACCAATAATCCATTACAAAATACTTAATAGCCAAAGAGACACAGTAATGTGTCTCTTTTTTGTTGGATATTGCTTGCCGAAATACCGTGTAAGTAGGGGCTGTATACTCCCTTTTATTCTTAAACAAACACTGGAAGAGACGCATAATTATGTATCCAAAGCGACTGGTTTGGACAATATGTATTCTTCAATCATGCGAATCCCGGTTCATATACATACAAAAAAAAGACGCCCGTTTCGGAGCGTCTCTTTTGCAACAGTAACAGAAGAATTACTTCTTCTTAGTTTCTGTTTTTGTTTCAGTTTTCTTAGTTTCAGTCTTCTTAGTTTCTTTCTTACCGTCAGTTTTAGTTTCTGTCTTGGTAGTTTTTTTAGTTTCTTTCTTTTCAGTTTTTGCATCCTGTGCAAAAGCTACTGAGCCCATAAGCAACAGAGCAGCAACGGTAGTTACGATTTTTGTCATTTTTGAATGGTTTTGTGCAAAGCTAATCAGTAATTGTATCAAATGCAACACTTCTACTAATAACATTTTATACTTAATGTATTCTTACAGAACCAGCATATTCCTAAAGCTATGATAATAACGTTCAACAATTAGTAAAATACCCTTCAGCCCGTTAACTTTGCAGCCTTATGTTAATGTCATTACAAAATCTTTCCTTCTTTTTCGGTGCAAGACCGATATTAGAAAACTCAAACTGGCAGATAAATACAGGTGAGCGTATTGGTCTGGTAGGTAGCAATGGTGCCGGTAAATCTACACTGCTACGCCTTATGACGGGTGCTTATACGCCCAATGAAGGCTCTATAAATAAACCTAAAGACGTATCTCTTGGTTTCTTTAACCAGGACCTGTTAAGCTTTTCAACGAACGATTCTATTCTTAAAGTGGGCATGCAGGCCTATGAAAAGGCTCATGAGGTAGAGAAGAAGATGGAAAAGATCTTGCATGAGCTGGAGTCTAAACCCGATGACGAAGACTTGCTCGACGACTATAGCCACGCCCTGCATGATTTTGAAGTAGCGGGTGGCTATGAAATGGAACATAAGACTGCCGAAGTATTGGAAGGTCTTGGTTTCACCACTGCCGATCTGCAGCGTCCATATGATCAGTTCAGTGGAGGATGGCGCATGCGTGTGTTGCTGGCCAAGATGATGCTGCAGGCACCGGAATTACTACTATTAGATGAACCTACGAATCACCTGGATCTTCCGTCTATTGAGTGGCTGGAACGTTACCTTATCAGCTACCCCGGTAGTGTGGTCATCGTTTCGCATGATAGGTACTTCCTCGATCGCATGGTGACCAAGATAGTAGAAGTATGGCAGCGAGATCTTGTGCAGTACACAGGTAACTATTCTTTCTTTGTTAAGGAGAAGGAAGAGCGCATGGTGTTACAACAACGTGCATTTGAAAATCAGCAGGATTATATCCGCCAGCAGGAGCGCTTTATCGAGCGTTTCCGCGCACAGGCTACCAAGGCAGCGCAGGCACAGAGTGCTATCAAACGACTGGACAAGTTGGATATGATCGAGGCTCCGGATAGCTCTATGCCTACCATGAATATCAACTTTGATGTAGGTACACAGCCGGGCAAAATAATAGTAGAACTTAAAAATATAACCAAGAAATACGGCCCGCTCACCATCCTTGATAATGCGCAGGCAGAGATCAACCGTGGTGATAAGATCGCATTGATCGGTGCCAACGGTAAGGGTAAGTCTACCTTGCTGAGAATAATTGCAGAGCAGGAAGGGTTTGAGGGTGACCGTAAATGGGGCCATAATGTAGAAGAAAGTTTCTATGCACAGCATCAGCTCGAAGCGCTGAACGTGGAGAACGAGATACTGGAAGAAATGAAGATGTGCGGCAGCGGCAAGAATGAACTGGAGCTCCGTCAGCTGTTGGGTTGCTTCTTGTTTAGCGGTGATGATGTGTTCAAGAAGATCAAGATACTATCGGGTGGTGAAAAGGCAAGGGTGGCATTGGCAAAAGTAATAGCTGCTAAGGGTAACTTCCTGATGCTGGATGAACCTACGAATCACCTGGATATGCAGTCGGTAGATATGCTGATCGATGCCTTGAATAAATACAAGGGTACGTTGATACTAGTATCGCATGATCGTTATTTCATCAGCAAGACAGCCAACCGTATCTGGAATATTGAAGATGGTAAGATCAACGACTTCCCCGGCGACTATACAGAATTTACAGTATGGCAGCAGGATAAGGCTAAGCGTGAACAATTGGCTAATGCAGCCGCAAAAGCTGCACCCGTAGCAAAGAAGGAAGAAAAGCCGGCCCCAAAACCGAAGAATAACCTAAGCAACGAGCAGCTTAACAATCTTAGAAACGAGCACAAAAAGCAGCAGAAGGCATTTCAGAAACTGGAGGAAGAGATCAATAAACTGAAACAAGATGCACAGGCATTAGAGTTAAAGTTAGCTGACCCTGCTGTGTACAGTAACAAAGACGAATTCAAAAAGGTAGATGACCTTTACAAACTATCTTCAAGCCGCCTTAATCAGCTCAATAAGGACTATGACAAGGCTTTTGAACTGATCATGGAGCTGGAAGAAAAGATGGGATAAAATTAATGGCTGAATTGCGCAATAGCTGAATGGCTCAATGAGGTTGATAAAGTAAAGCATGTTATTTCTACTGGGAAATAACATGCTTTACTTTTTTAAGTGCCTCTGAAATCTGCCGCTGTTGCGTCGTATGGCCATCAACCATCGCGCGGTGCACTACCAGGGGGCTATTACAAGTTAAGCGTTACGCCACCGCCAAATATTTCTTCTTGCGCTTCCGGCCTATCCATATAAGCGTGCCGGTCACCGGCAGACTGGCTGCCACCAGGCTACCTATAAAAGCCATTATCTTACCAGGGAGCCCCAGTATAGCACCTACATGTATGTCATAGTTCATGCCTGTCAATTGCTCTCCGCGGTTCCTTGCGCCATAGTTGCGCCTGTACAATAGTTCCCCGCTATACTGATCATACCGCAGTTCATCATAGTTGTAATATGTTTCTTTGCCTCTGTAGCCAACTATTGAGTAGTAGCCATCTTTGCTGCCCGGCAATGACACGCCAATGCGATCTTTTTCCTTAAACAAGCTGCATGCATGGTCAAAGGCTATATCCAATGGCGATATCGACTTAATCGCTGTTCCATTAGATTTTGTGGCCACATATGTCGGTGGTGTTACACTTTGGGTAGCCACCACATACACTGTTTTCTGAAACCAATCAAGCGCCCACACCATGCCGGTAAGAGATATAATTAAGGCAATACTCATGGCATAAAATCCGGGCACTTTATGCAGGTCATACACCAGGCGTTTAAAGGTAGCATTCCATTTTATCCGCAGGCTGTTGTTTCTGTTGGTTTGGTTCCATTTCTTGGGCCACCAGAGTATCATGCCCGTTATCAGCATGATCACAAATAGCAGTGTGGCATAGCCCACTATGGGTTGTCCGTAACAGGTATTCAACAGCAGGCTCCAGTGCAGGTATTTTACTATGTTGAAAAAGTTGTACTTGTAGTCAATAACGCCCGTCACCTTTCCGGTATATGGATCTACGCACGCAACCTGATAGTACGCAAGTGCACCAAAGTAGGTCAATGCATTTTTATCTCCTTCTTTGTATGCGCCAAATTCCCAGGCTCTGTCGCCTTGCCCGTGGCAGGTGATGAAGTTCACTGGTTTATTCCCGCCAAGGGCCGTTTGCGCATTGTTCAGTAATGCAGATAATGGCAGTGTAGCCTTATTCTGCTTCTCAATGAAAAATACCTCGTCGTAATAGCTTTCATTGATCTCTTTCTGAAACACATAGAGGCATCCGGTAATGGCCACTATAAACACCACCAGCCCGGATGCCAGCCCGAGCCAGAGGTGTATTTTTCTTACTGCTTTTTTAAAATTCGTCATTCTAGAATTTGTAGGTGATGCTAAGCCTGCTGTTACGTGGCGCTTCGGCCTGCCAGTAGTAAAATCCGCCGTAGGCGTAGTAAGATCCGCTATACAAATAAGTGTTCAACAGGTTAAACACATTAGCCGTAAGTTTCAGGTTGCCCTTCTCCCAGAATAGGCCACCATCCAGCCTGAAGTAGTCGGGCAGATTTTTGGTGCCCGCTGTTCCCCAACTCCATGTATCCCTGTCGGCCTGGTAGTTAAACCCGGCAGATACACCTGCGCCGCTTAGCGCACCCTTTTGTATTTTGTAGCTCAACCACGCGTTTATATTGTGCATGGCATATCCGGGTATGCGGTCGCCGGCCTTCATTTCTGTTATACTTGTGGCTACGCTCGTCACTCTTGAATCTGTATAAGCATAGTTAACGATCAGGTTCAGCCCTTTGGCCAGCTCTCCCTTCATGTCAAATTCCACACCCTGTGTTACTTTTTCGCCAAGCACTATCGAGAATCCTTCTGCTGCCGAATTGTTGGGGTCAGCGGTCAGCTCGTTATTTTTCATTATCCGGTATACAGATAGGGTAGTGTTCCACTTGCCATTCATCCAGTCTTTTTTAACGCCTGCTTCTATATTATCACCCGTTATCGGCTTCACCTTTGCACCGTTTCTCATCATGCCTGTCTGCGGTATAAATGCTTCATCAAAAAGGGCATAGAAAGACGTCTGGGTGTTCAACGAATAACTCAACCCTAATCTTGGTGTAAACTGTTTGCCAATGTCGGGCTTACCACCATAAGCCGATTGGCTTACATAGGTGTAGCGGCCTGCAAGCGTCAGTCTAAATTTGTTATCCATAAAGCCCAGTTCATCCTGTAGGTATAATCCTGTTGATCTTTGATTTATAGTTCCATAAGCCGCATTAGCTCTTTCCTCTAGCGACCTCGTTCTGTCGAATACCGGGTAGTCATTCACTGGGGTACCATATACCGGCTGATAGGTGTTGAACTCCGCGCCTACCGAGTCAAGGTCATGGCTCTGGCTCCAGTCGGCAAGGTAGTTTTTGGTAGACATGTCCAACCCTCCTAGAATTCTATGGTGGATACTACCCGTGTTCATATCGCCATTCACATACGCCTGTCCCGACTTGATCTCACTTGCTGCATCCCATATGCTTACGTTGCGTATCATAGTGCCATCATCATTCACTTTCGTTGGCCACATCGATGATCCCCTCTGGTCATATTTCAGATAAACGGCTTGTGCTGTTATTTTCCATTGGTCGTTGATCTTGTGCTGCAGATTGAGGAAACTGCTGTGGTCATTGATAACAGTAGGATCCAGGCCAGGCTGTGCTACTGTAAAGTCTACCGGTAATTGTGCATATCCTTTTGTAGAATAAGCATAGTAACTACCCACGTTCGACATTTTTACATGTTGCAGTGTGTATTCAAATGTCAGCGTAGTTTGGTCGTTTAGTTTATATGAAAGTACAGGTGCTATGCTATATCTGTTGTTGTATTCGTACGGCCTGAATGAGTTCCTGGTCTGGTCCATAAGGTTAAGCCTGTAAGAGAGTTTACCGGTTTTGTCCAACCTGCCATCCACATCTACTGTTGCGCGGTAGAGGTCGTAACTACCCATTGTTATTGAGGCTTCACCATTGGTAGTGTTCCCCGTTGGTTTCTTGGTCACTACATTATACATGCCGCTCGGGTCGCCATTGGCCATCATAAATCCTGCCGGACCTTTTACAAATTCTATATGGTCTGTAAAGCTCATGTCTTCTGTAAGCGGCCCCCATGAAGAGTTCACCACATTTACGCCATTACGGAAAGCGGCAATCTGCGATCCGCGCATATTGATGCGTGCATACAGATCGCCCCAGTGTTCCAGCTTAGTGGCGCCGCTCACGTTTCTTATGGCCCCGTCGCTCATACTTATCACCTGCTGATCGGCAAGTGCGGCTCCAGATACTATCTGTATGTTCTGAGGTACGTCTTTCAATGGCTCGTTAAGTCTTAGGCTGTTCGAGGCCTTATCGGCCTTGTATTTATTTTTGGTAGTGCTCACTACAACCTCCTTAAGTTGTTGTGCGGAAATATGCAGTGGTATGAAAATAGCAGCCACCTTATCGGCCTCTACTAATACCTGCTGTTTTACGGTATCGTGGCCGGGGTAAAATGCCGACAATGAATAAGTGCCCGGTTGCATTTCTTTAATTACAAAAGAGCCGTCATTGCCCGTATGTTTTGTGATGTTGCTGATCACAATAACACCATTGGGTACTGGCTGATTATCGGTAGTAGTTATTATTCCTTTTATGGTGCCGGTTTGCGCCATACTGCTCGCAAACGATAAAACTAAAAGGCATAGGAATGCTGACTGAAGGATATTTTGTTTCATGATTGTTGTGTTAAGATGAATTGAATGTGCATTGTATGGTGTCAGCTCCGTTAGCATTGCTCATATGCATACCTTCTTGCTCCCGGCAAGCACATGATGGTGCAGGCTAACGGAGCTTACGCCACGTTAAGTACACAACGGCACAGGCCGTTATTAAAAAGTTATTGTTTGGATAGATCTCTGTGGATCTACCTCTGTTGGTGGGAGCAAGAATTACCGTGGCAAAAGTAGGGAGTGCCGCAAACTAAGGCTTGCAGAATCAGGAAAAGTGTTTGCGTTTTCAGGAAACAAAAATTATTGGATGTATCTCAGCTCACTACCTTCTTCACCAGGTGCTTACCCAGGCTGCTGATCACCAGTATTGGTAACAGTAAAATAAAGAGGGGATTCAATTTCACCAGTTTGCGATAAGCCCGCATTTCACCCTTGCGCATAGCCCACTTATTACTGCTCACCCCACCTTCAGACGTAATAGGGCGGAACAGTTGGGTCAATGGAATATTGATGAAGTGTAACTTATGCTTATAACCTATACGCAGCCACAGATCATAGTCTTCGGTATAGCGCATGTTGGTGTCGAACCTGAAGGCTGGATCATTTTTAATAACGGTACATGGAGTAGCAATAAGGTTGGCAGGCAATAGTTTTACAAACGGCAATTTAAATACTTGTATGTTTTCCGGAATTCGCTTGTGGGCTATTGGTTCTAGTGTATAAGGATGATAAAGTAACTTAATGGATGGCGTAGCCTCCAGAATAGCATTCATCAGGCTTAGTTTATCGGGGTGCCAGGTGTCATCGGCGTCAAGAAAAGCTATGTAATCTCCCGTAGCCACATCCATACCTGCATTCCGTGCTACAGATCCACCGGAGTTGATCACTTTCTGAATGAGTGTTATTTGTTCGCCATAACCAAGCAGTATTTCATTTGTTTGATCAGTACTGGCATCATCCACCACTATTATTTCGTAGTTCTCGTATGACTGTGCCATTACAGAATCCAGTGCACGCTGCATAGTTTGCTCGCCGTTGTATACAGGTATCACCACACTGAATTTCAGTCCGTCACTTTGATGTGTCTTATCAGTAGCGTCGTTCATCAGTCAAATTGTTTATATACGCTTACCAATGTTTTAGCTTCTTCCTGCCAGCAATACTTTTCCCTTGCCTGCATGCAGTTTTGTTGCAACTTGTTGTAGTAGTCAGCATCGTCTAATAATCTATTGAGAGCCGAGGCTATGTTTTGCGGCGTTGCACTATCTATAAGACTGGCGATCTCATATTGTGTGTTGATTCGCTCGTATTCCGGGTATTTGATACATAGTTGCGGTACACCATTGTGCATGTAATCAAAGAATCGGTTAGCCAGTGATAGTCTGTTACTCAGGCTGGTGTCCTCAAACAGGGTTATGCCTACCCATGCCTTTATAGTATAGTCTCGTAGCTCGGCTGGCGGAATATATCCTTTAAAGATCACTTTGTCTTCCAGTCCCAGTTGTTTGGTCAATGCCACCGCTTCTTCCGAAAAATTGCCCTTGCCGCATATGATCAGTCGGGCATTCACATCCTTCATAGCTGGTATCAATTGCTCAAAACAACGACCTACATTCACCGCA
>CANBQQ010000025.1 GCA_947371715.1 Flavipsychrobacter stenotrophus | reverse complement strand
GCTTTTGCAGATCCTACTCCACGCAGCCTGAGGACAGAATTGCAGAATGAACCCGCTTGAGCAACTACTGGCGGCTAAGCTGAAGGAGCGCGAAGCAGCAGGTAACCTGCGCAGCCTTTCCATAACGGAAGGCAAGGCAGATTTTTTCTCTAACGATTACCTGGGGCTGGCCACAACAGGCTTACTCAACAATATAATTAAAGACACATACCCCGAAGCAGGCGGTACCGGTTCTACCGGTTCCCGCCTGCTTTCTGGTAATAACTCCGAGGTAGAAGCACTGGAACAAACCATTGCCATTCATCACAGTGCAGAAGCGGCATTGGTCTACAACTCTGGCTACGATGCCAACATGGGCCTCATAGCCTCCATAGGCCATCGACACACCACCATACTCTACGATGAATTGTGCCATGCCAGCATCATAGATGGCGTGCGCCTTAGCCAGACACAAAACACCTTTAAGTTCCAACACAACGATATTGCCGATCTCTCCAATAAGCTACAAAGCCATTCCGGCAAAGGGCCATTGATCGTGATCACAGAATCGGTGTTCTCTATGGATGGCGATATGGCTCCACTGGAACTGATAGCCGCACTGTGCAACGCATACAGCGCCCAGCTGATAGTAGATGAAGCACATGCCACCGGCGTATATGGCCACCATGGCGCAGGCCTTGTTAGCGCATTAGGACTGCAAGACCAGGTATTCGCACGCGTACATACCTATGGCAAGGCACTGGGTTGTCACGGCGCTGCAGTAGTAGGGTCTGCCAACTTAAAGCAATACCTTATCAACTACTCCCGCTCCTTTATCTATACCACAGCACTTCCTGTTCATTCTATCCGCGCCATAGCCTGCGCTTACCAATACCTGGCCTCACAGGCCTATTCCGCGCAGCCCCTGCACGATCTCATTGCCTACTTCAGGCACAGCATAACAGAACGTGGCATCACTGGCTTTGTAGACAGCACCAGTCCTGTGCAGGCGTACATTACCGGCAGCAATGACACTGCTAACCACCTGGCCACACATCTGCAAGCCGCCGGCCTGCAAGTAAAAGCCATCCGCAGCCCCACAGTCCCCAAAGGCGCAGAGCGTCTCCGTATGTGCCTGCACACCTTTAATACCCATGATCAGGTGGATGTGTTAATGGGCGTGTTGGATGGTCAATAATGCATTCAACACTTGCTTGTGTGCCACGCTTTCGCAATGGGAACAAAAAATAACACGACATTGTCGCGAGAGTTAGCGCAGCGCTCTTGTGACGACATGATTTAACGGGTCTCCCACCGACACACAACATGAGTTACTTTACGCTATCCCACGCTGTCTTACACTGTCGCAAGAGTTAGTGCAACGCTCTCGTGACGACATGATTTAACGGGCCGACGACCTGATTTAACGGGTCTCCGACCCGATACACAACATGAGTTACTTTGCAATGTCCCACGCTGTCTTACACTGTCGCGAGAGTTAGCGCAGCGCTCTCGTGACGACATGATTTAACGGGTCTCCGACCCGACACACAACATGAGCTACTCTACACTGTCCCACTGCGACACTGTCGCGAGAGTTAGCGTAGCGCTCTCGTGACGACATGATTTAACGGGTCTCCGACCCGACTCATAAAATTGGTTTCACAACGCAGTAAACTATCCTAGTTAGTAACTCAACCCCCTCATACCTAAAATTTTCTCATAGACGCAAACATTTTTTCATAAATGCGAAAAACTAATACACACCACCCACACTTTCAGTGATCTGATCTCAGTTATCCACACAAAAAAGTTTTATGGTGGTACGAAAAGCGTACCATCATGGTACGGAAAGTGTACCACCATAGATTTTCATTCCGTCCGTTTGTTTCCGGTTGCCCACCTTTACTGCCATAAAATTTTATGCTATGGAAAACAACAACGACAAAAAACAAGCCGCACGCAACCTCTTTCTTCATTCCGACAGAACCCGTGCCGAGATCGCCGACCTTATCGACATCAACACCAAGACCCTTTACCTGTGGATCAAACACGGTCGCTGGGAACAAATGAAAACAGCAGCAAGGCAAACACCTGCTTCCCTGTTGCAGGATGTGTACGACCACATCGAGGCCGTCAACAACAAAATAAAAGCCCGCGAAGACCGCTGTCCTACCTGGCAGGAAGTAGAAATGCTGCGTAAACTATTCGTATCAACAAAACATATTCAAAAGCTCAACATCGGCACCTATATCGAAGCCTTTACCGAACTGACCTCCTTCATCAACGACCATGACAGCGATTTGGGCAAGGCAGTAGTCACCCTAACAGACAAATACATAAGAGGCCTGGTTAGCCCGTTCCACCCCACAGCATACAAAAACGTTTGTGATATCAAGGACAACCTCGAAGCCCTGGAACAAGAGGAGCAAAAAGACATGGCCGAACTACAGCAGGCAGAAGCGACTCTGGCCGATCATGAAACAAACAAATCAGAAACCAACACAGCTATCATCATCCCCCTTACACCATCCCACGAAACCCAAACCGACAATACCACACTGCCACAATCAACACCACATCTGCTACCCAATACAGTGCCACAGCGCCGCTCTCCTTCTTCGCATCCACTCTTTAAAAGCACCCCGTCATTCTTCACTCGTCCACCTCTTGCGGTACCTCCCGATCACCTCTATTTCCATCTCCGCTATCATATGCTCGGGCATAATCGGGCATTCCTTAATTACATAAGTCACTCAATACCAACAAATAATCCAAATGCCATGCCCGATGAAAATACTCACCAAACAGGGCACGGTTGGTGAGAACGTCCGCTCTGACTGGTCGAAGCGTCTCGCTTCGTCCAGAAACATGCAAGCGTCTCGCTTGCGAACAAAACCCGCTGTCGGTTTTGGATCTCAAGTGTTCGAAAAGAGTAAAACAGTTCGCGATATGTCCCGTAGGCACTACCTGTTTGTAGTAAAACGCAAAAAAATGTTCATTGCCCCGTCAGGGGCTACCCTTATCTAAGCACAATAACAACTTTTCGAACACTTCCGCTCTCTCACATTCCGCTCTCACTTCGTCGGGCATAATCGGGCATCCCTCAAAATCATAAACAATTCAAAACCAATCAATAACACAAAATCAATGCCCGATGAAAATTCAAACCAAACAGGGCATTGTTGCTAAACTAAATTCACCCTTTGAATGTCAGGGTGAGGCTCTCGAACCCTTGGCATTCGCACGGGACGTATTCGTTTTGTACTTAACAACCTTTCCGCTGTTATTGGCTTTCTCACCAACAACCATCAGGCCGGCTTTCGTTAGGATAACCCCAAAACGGAAAAATCGTTCTGGTAGAGACTTACACTGGTCGAAGCATCCCGCTTCGTCCTCAAACATGCAAGCGTCCCGCTTGCGAAAAAGACCTTTCTACTGCAGTCGGGCACGATCGGGCATCCCTAAAAATCATAAACAGTTCAAAACCAATTAATAACACAAGATCAATGCACGATGAAAATTTATAACAAACTGGGCATAACAGTTAAGAGCGAAACTTTTACTCAACTGGTCGAAGCGTCCGCTTCGTCCCGGCAAATGCAAGCGTCTCGCTTGCAAACAAACACAGAAGCGAGACGCTTCAACGGGAAAGGACGAAGCGGACGCTTCGACCAGTGTAGGACTGTCGTCGTTTTTTGCCGGAGATTGAGAACGTAGAGACGCATAATTGCGTCTCCAAAGCGGCGGGGCACTGCACATTCAGAGCGACCGGTGTGAATTGAAAGACCCAGGCAAACGTTTAGCCCCGTTAAAGGCATGTGCCGCTCACCGCTCTGACCCCTCACGCTCAAAAAATCCACCTAAATGAACATAAATTTTGTATTATTGTACTTTAAATAATTTTATTCGGGGCAATACTGTTGCTTTGAACATAGTTTTTTTTATTTTTAAGGCTAAGATCTAATAAATAGGATCAGCTCACTTTGTGTGTTGATACAAACAGTACAAGTATGAAACTAGATTTGGGTTCTGATAATAAGCAAATAGCTGAAACGGGTGTGATGCATGACGTATCGCGCCGCCGTTTTCTGCAATTTGCGGGCGGTATAGCCGGCGCGGGTTTGATCGTATCTTCCTGCCGCAAGACTCCTCCCGATACACAGTTTATTGGCAGGGGAGATACTGCACTCATCAACTACCTATATCTTATAGAGTTGGTGCTTACCGCATTTTATACCCAGGCCAACAATACCCCTTACTATGGCCTTACCGAGAGCGAATTACAGCTGCTGGCTGATATGCGCGATCATGAGTATGCACACAGGGAATTACTGAAGAAAATACTGGGAGATACTGCTATCAACAGGGTGGTAACTAATTTGTCGCCTACTACTTTCGCCGATCGTACCAGCACACTCACCAATTCTGCTTTCCTCGAAGATCTTGCGGTAGCAGCTTACAATGGTGTGGCACAGCACTTCACCGATACCGGCTATGTACTGCTTGTTGCTAAGATGGCTACTGTAAAAGCGCGTCACGCAGCTTATTCGCGCGATATTCTTACAGCAAATACACCATCAGACAGTGGTGTAGTCAACAACATGGGTTTAGACAGGGCTATGTCTCCGCAAGCGGTGATGGCTGCATTGTCTCCATGGATAGAAACCAAGCTGGATTACACTACACTGCCGGGCTAAGCCGGGTGGCGGAACAATAAAGAAAAAGCCTCACGGCTCATTTTCAACAAGTAATTGCAAAAAAGATCATGAACTTCAACCATATTCTACAGGAAATAGAAAAAGCAGATCCGGAAGTATATGAAAAAGTAAGCGGACGCCGCAATATACTGAAGAGCTTTGGCTCTAAAGTAGCGCTGGCTGCCCTGCCTATTGCCCTGGGATCTATGTTCAAAAAGGCATATGGTAAAACCACAGGTACCGTTATCAGCACCCTGCAGTTTGCACTGGAGCTGGAATACCTGGAATACAACTTCTACCACACCGGCTACAATACCGGTTCTAATACTACCGCATCGCTTATACCTGCTAACGACAGGCCCGGCTTTGCGATAATAGAAAGTGAAGAAAAAATGCACATCAACTTCCTGCGTACTACTATAGATACGTTGGGTGCAGTGCCTTTTACTCCTAATGGCTATACCGGCGACCCTATAACAGGTAACCCTTACAGCCCCGCTTCTTACGATTTTACCGCTCATGGTGCCTTTACTACTTTCAGCAACTACGGTTCGTTCCTCGACCTGGCTGCTGCACTGGAAGATACCGGCATCAGGGCTTACCAGGGTCAACTGCCTAACTTGCTGGCCAATACCAATGGTGTACTTACCTCGGCTATGCAGATAGCCAGCGTAGAAGGTCGCCACGCATCTTTTGTGCGTTTGGTTCGCCGTTTCTACAACACGCCTACATTCCAGTATGGTAACAAGCCATGGATAACTACTAATTTCCCACCATCAGTACCACTGCAGCCAAACTATATGGGCGAAGACAATACGGTACAGAAAGGTGTGGATATTACTTCATTGACCGGTTTTACCGGCTACATTACCCCGGCGGCGGCTTCAGAAGCTTTTGATGAGCCTATGGACGAAGCGACAGTAAGATCGCTGATCGCTTCTTTCAAATTGTAATACAACACTACTTTAAGTATAAATTAATAAAAAGGTTGCCTTGGGCAACCTTTTTTGGGGTATAGCCTACAAAATTCCCCAGTTTTTATATGTTTAATTTACACCATAAGATGTACATTAAATTGAATGAAATGCATTTTGGGAATCTTTAACAAATAGAAAACTTTAAAGTAAGCAGGGGGCTAAAATCCTTTACTGTGTTGGTTTATAGGGCTTTCCAAGCTTTTGCATAACGGCGGTGATGTTGTTTTGCAGACAGGGCAAGCTTGTAGAATTACGTATTAAAAAGTACCTTTGGCGTGATATTTGTATTTAAACACTTAAAATAATATGTCCATGAAGTCATTTCGTCTTTTCGCGCTGAGCGCCCTCATTACAATTGGATCGGTTGGTACGGTCGTTTACACATCATGCACAAAAGATGAGTGCAAAGATGTTACTTGCCTTAACGGCGGTACTTGCAGCGGTGGTACTTGTACCTGCCCTACAGGATACACAGGTTCTAATTGCGGAACTAAGGTAGTTTGTGGTACTGGCTACATTGGTCTTGGTTGCACAACACGTGCTTTCATTGGCTCATGGACTGGTACTGACGTTTGTTCTCCTACAGGAACTTACAATGTAACCATCACATTGGCAAACTCGTCAACTGACTCTACTAAGGTATTGATCAACAATCCTGGTGGTTTCGGTACTAACAATACTATCACAGGTACTTTGAATGCCAACGCAACGGTTATCACTTATACTAACCAGATCGTGAATTCTACAACTACTCCTGATACTCTTACAGGTACTATGACATTGTCTGACAGCCTTCATTTTTCTCATGTATACACTGCAAGAGAAGGTGCTGTGTTCTCTTGCTCAGGCAACTACTCAAAGAACTAGTAGTTAGCTAATATTAATAATAGAAATAGGGAGTCTCAGTGAGACTCCCTATTTCTATTTAATTACTACTAAGAAAGTTACTACATTCTTGCCCTCCAGGGCATCTCCGGCGCATTATTAATATGGCTGATATAGCGGCTGAGTACAAACAGGTAATCAGACAAACGATTGAGGTAAGATAGTATCTGTAGCGGCATAAATTCGCCCTCCTCCTGCATAGCCACACATATACGCTCTGCCCTGCGGCACACACAGCGGGCCACGTGGCAGGTACTTGATGCCAGATCACCACCCGGCAGTATAAATGACCTCATTTCGGACAACACTTCATTCATCTTGTCTATCCTTTCTTCCAGCCAGGTTATATCTGTGTCATGCAGATCGGGCAGCTTCATCTTTACCTCTTTGTCGGGGTTGGTGGCCAGTGCTGAGCCCACCGTGAACAACCTGTCTTGTATCTCCCTTAGTTCATCAATTATGGCATCATTATTCACCATATCGCTCACCATGCCTATATAGGAGTTGAGCTCATCTACGGTACCGTAGCTCTCTATTCGTATGTGGCTCTTAGGTACTCGCACCCCGCCTATCAAGCTGGTGCCACCTTTATCTCCGGTCTTAGTATATATCTTGAACATTAGTTGCTGGTTTTTATGGTTAGTTACGCTGGTTATTTTATTCCGGAAACGAATACGTCCAGATGGTTAGTGTTATGTAGAGACGCAAAATCTTGCGTCTCTACGCACGTTTGGTCGGGTACAACAAATTGTTTATTGACCGTAGTTGACTAAAACGAGAATCACAGACACTCATTTTATTTTAGAATTTTCACTTTTTATTTAGTCACGTCTGTTTCCACCAAACCGTCTTTAATACGGATAACGCGCCTGGTGTAGTTGGCAATGTCCTCTTCATGTGTTACCAATACTACTGTATTGCCTTGCGCTTGTATGTTGCCAAATAGCTCCATGATCTCATCAGATGTTTTGGAGTCAAGGTTACCTGTTGGTTCATCGGCCAACAATAGCGATGGGTTATTGATGAGTGCTCGGGCTATGGCTACACGCTGACTCTGCCCACCACTTAGCTCATTGGGCTTATGGTGCGCCCGCTCACCAAGACCTACTTTATTGAGCATGGCCCTTGCCCGCTCTTCTCTATCGGCCTTTTTCAGACCCGCATAGATAAGCGGCAGTGCTACATTCTCCCACGCAGTAAGTCGCGGCAAGAGATTGAATTGCTGAAACACAAAACCTATTTCCACATTGCGCACATCGGCCAGCTGATCGTCCTGCATATGGCTCACGTCTTTACCGTTGAGTATGTAGGTACCCTTTGTGGGTGAATCCAGGCAGCCCAGTATATTCATTAACGTAGACTTACCCGAGCCCGATGGTCCCATGAGTGCTACATATTCATTGTCGGTAATGAGCAGATCGATACCCTTAAGCACGGGCAAAGCCTGCTTGCCAAGGAAGTAACTTTTCTGAATATCTTTTAACCTGATTACTTCTTTCATTATTTTGTATCGATCTTTATAGGCAACAGGTGTTTTTCTTTGTCCTTACTTTGTACATTTAGACTGCAGAAATTATTTACCCGTTCCAAAAATACATATAATTTCACCTGCTTTATGCTGTGTTTTCCAAATTCTAAGATCAACATCGGACTATACGTCACGCGCCGCCGCGATGATGGGTATCACGATATTGAAACTATCTTCTACCCGGTGTCTTTTCACGACTCACTGGAGATAGTACCTGCTACTGAAACACAGCTACACCTGAGTGGATTAAAAGTAGGCAGCAACCTGCAGGAAAACCTGGTATGGAAGGCCTACAAGATATTAACGGAACGCTTTCCGGGCAAGATACCCGCGCTCAACATCTACTTGCACAAGGCTATCCCTATGGGAGCAGGATTAGGTGGAGGCTCTGCTGACGGAGCGTTTATGCTGAAGCTTATCAATGATTTTTGCAACCTGCATATAGACAAGGTAACACTGGCCGCCATGGCACTGGAGCTGGGCAGCGACTGCCCATTCTTTATTTACAATACGCCGCAACTGGCTACAGGGCGCGGCGAACAAATGACCAACATTGCGCTGGATCTTTCGGCCTATAGTATACAACTCATCTGCCCCAAAGTACATGTATCTACCAGAGATGCCTTTGGTATGATGGTGCCAAAGTCTGCACCATTCGACCTGCAACACCTGGGCACATTGCCGGTAAACCGCTGGAAAGGAACGATCAGTAATGATTTTGAAACACCGGTGTTTAACCACCACCCTGTGCTGGCAACTATAAAAAATCAACTCTACGAACAGGGTGCTATCTATGCGTCTATGAGTGGTAGCGGCTCATCTTTGTACGGTATCTTCCCTAAGAACACAAGAGCGGTCATTACAGCTGATGTGGCATTTAAGGATGTGTTTATGGAATAGAAAAGGCAAAGACTACCGACGGCTTGCACATCTCACATCACTGATTTTCTATCGCGTTAAACTTTGGCAGTCATTTGCTATCAAAGTAAAAAATCAATTGCTTTGAAGAAATTACTACTTACCTTATTATTCCTTCCGTCGCTGCTCAATGCACAGACAATAGGGCTTATTCAACACAGTAATGGCGGCAATGATGATGGCTACGTTCTCTTTGCGCCCATTACTTACACTACCACCTACCTTATCAATAAGTGTGGCCGCCTTGTTCACAGCTGGAATAGTAGTTACAAGCCCTCGCAGTCTGTGTATATCTTAGCCGATGGCACACTGTTAAGACCCGGCAACACAGGCAATTCTGTTTTTACTGCGGGTGGTACCGGCGGCATAATTGAGAAACTGGCATGGGACGGAACTGTTCAGTGGATCTACACAATATCAGACACAACACAATGCCAGCACCACGACATAAAACAACTACCCAATGGAAATATACTGGCCATTGTATGGGAATTGAAATCATCTGCAGATGCTATTGGAGCAGGCCGTAACCCTGCACTAACAGGCGCTACGCTGTGGAGCGAGAAAATAATAGAGCTGCACCCATCGGGTACCAACTCCGCAACAATAGTATGGGAGTGGCATGTATGGGATCACCTGGTACAGGACTATGATAATACAATGCCTTACTACGGAACTGTTGCCAACAACCCGCAATTAATTGATCTGAATTATGCAGCCACAACGCAAACCGACTGGCTACATTTTAATGCCATAGATTACAACCCTGCGCTCGACCAGGTAATGATCAGCAATCACAATTTCGGAGAGATCTGGATCATTGACCACAGTACCACAACCGCGCAGGCAGCCGCACATGCCGGTGGCACATCGGGTAAGGGTGGTGATCTCCTTTACCGATGGGGAAACCCTGCAGCTTACGGCAATGGTACAGCGGCCGATGAAAAATTATGGGGACAACACAATGCGCATTGGATAGAAAGCGGCTTGCCCGATGCCGGCAAAATAATGATATTCAACAATGGTCACGGACTGCCCGCAGCTACCAACTATTCATCTGTAGAGATAATAGACCCACCGGTAAATACAAGTGGCACGTATACCAGCACCTTGCCTTATTTACCGACTACATCGTACTGGACATACACTGCCGCAACGCCAACAGATCTCTTCGCAACAAACATATCGGGAGCGCAACAATTGGCAAACGGGAATGTGCTGATATGCGATGGTCCCTCAGGAGATTTTTTTGAGATCGACACTGCGCGCAATAAAGTGTGGGATTACATTAATCCGGTAAAAAATACAGGACCAATGACACAGGGCACTACGCCTGCACAAAATGCCGTTTTCAGGTGCTCATTCTATCCGTCTAACTACAGCGGGTTTTCCGGACATTCACTAATTGCAGGAGCGCCAATAGAGATAAACCCTACGGCCTATACCTGCGATCTTACGGATGTTCAGAACATTGAACGTGACAACATTAAGATAAGTCCAAACCCTGCCTCAGACCATTTATTTATAAAATCCATTACCGGCGAGATCAGTGATGTTATATTATTCAATGCAATCGGGCAGGTTATGATCTTACAATCATGGGCAACAAAAACGCACGAATTGGATCTTCAATATTTGCCCGCAGGCCTGTACTACCTATCCATGAACTGTAAGAACAAGAGAACTGTTGATAAAATAATAGTCACCAAATAATACCCCGCCCTGCTTATTCAAGCGGCGTAAACTCTTTACTACTATTCACCTCTCCGGCGCGCTGCATAACTGCAAGTGCCCTATCTATCCTACTGCTATCTTTTGCGTTGAGAATTATCACCGGGCGTTTTTGATCATCAAAGAAACTGATCACTCCTTCTGCTTCCGGCTTGAAAGAACTGAGTTGCCGAAATCGCTCACAGAGCAACTTATAGTTGGCCGCATGATCTCTATAAACTATAAAGAACTGTGTACCTGTTGCCTGATCGAGTTGCTGCATAGATTCTAATATAGGGTAAGAACCATAAGAACTTGTGATGCGATAATACTTACGGATGACACCATTGATGTTTCCAAAATCCTGTTGTGTTGCGGCGTCTGTATAAATGTTGACCTTGTTCATCAGGTTCTGGTAGTTTTTGTACGCTACCGGAAACCTGTTACTGAATAATGCTATAGCCTTATGTACAAATGCACTGTCCAACTGGTTGTTAGCTGCAATATATTCTTTGACCATTGGGTATATGGCGTGACCAAAAGTATTTATATACTCATTGTCATACCAGCCAGTTTTATCTTCTTTACCGCTCAATTGCTCATAAGCCCAACCGTTGCCACATGCGGTAGCCAGTGCCTCGTCTATATAGTTATATGCGAACAGAGCATTAGGATCTTTACTAGTGGCAAACCATCTGTCCATTGATGTTTGCAATGTAAGCGGCTGCTCACCATACAGTACATGGCATATCTCATGAACCGCTACGCTTACCCGCATATCATAATCCTTTTCTTCGGTAAGCACAGCAAGAACAAGACTATTACTATGAGGGGTTGCAGTAGTGTTGCCTCTCTTGCCCGGCACGGGGTATATGGCTACAGTAAAAGGGACATCTTTACTCCAGGTGCTACCATAAAAGTGGTTTAGCTTGTTGAAAATGCTATCTAGTCGCGTGTTGTATTGCTGTAATGCCGCCAGCTGACTACCCATCGCTTTAGCATAAGGTTTGCCGAGCATCTTATCATAGTATGGTGCGGCATCGTTCATCACCTTTCGGAGCCGCAGCCAGGTTTCATTGGGCAATAATCCTATTATACGCCGCATAAAATCGGGTTCATCTTTTGTTTGGACTGCAGCTATAATAATGAGATCCAATGTAGTTCGTGGACGGGGCCTGCTATCGGGGTAACCCGGTATGGTATAGCTGTAGTCGAGCCCAAGGTTTCTGTAGTCCTGTATTACAGCGGTAAACTTCACCTTGTCTTCTGCAGGAACATTATTGACTATATATTCGGCAAGTGTGCGGGACATATCTCCGCTACCAGATGCTGTTTTTAAAAACGCAAGTATACTCAGTGGCTTGCTTTCTTTAAAGCTGATAAGCGACTGCGCATTTAGTGTATATGTAGTTATTATGAGTAGTAGTGTTAAGATACGCTCCTTCATACGTTCTGATTTAGAGAAGTAAAATAATGATCATTACTGCAAAAGAAGGTTAAATATTAAAAGTCCTGTTACCGTCCACTTTCATTGATCAACTTTATAGCCTCAGCTCTTGTTAATGTATCTGCTTCAATTATTTTTTTCAGAGAGTCCCTATATGGCTGTGGTATGGAACTGTCGATAATTGTAACTGATGTTGCAGGCGCCCCCACAAACAAAGGGTTGGCATGATTGAATATAGTGGAAACATGCAGCAAATGAAAAATAAAGACCACAGCTCCTGCAAAGCCGGTTATGCCCAGCACATTTTTCCCTTTTGGCTTCTTCACTTCCGGCTTAGGTAGTAATGCCTTATAGTCTTCTAATATTGAAGTTTTATAGAGCGGCAAGTATTCAGGCATACCAAATTCAGCACGCACAAGCGTTTCATCACTTACTTCCTCCAGTAGTTCTTCAACTTCCAGAGGACCCAGTATTTGTCCGGCTTGTTTGTAATAGTACCTCATGATGGGAATTGCTTTTACAAAACAATATTCTTTCTGAGCAATTCCCACACAAAGTGTTTCTGGGAATCGGAAGGGTGATTGAGGCGCATTTTAATAAGGCCGTTTGCCTCGTTGAGGAACAGGCTATTGTTGTATTTCCGGGTTGAGTCGTCGACTATGTTGCTTTCATTGACATCGGCATAGTAGTAGGCGTTGAGTTGAAATGTGGGATGACTAATGGTTAAAGGGTATAGCATGTAACCACATGGATAATAAACACCCGGATATGTCTTGCTCAGTACATTCAGGGATAGTTGATTTTTTACATACCGGAATTCCCACCGGGAGGTGTCTGCTTTATCTGCACTTAGCTGTTGCATTTGTGCTACAACATTCTGCACTTCAAGTCCTGCACGTAAACTAATATTATTGCTGACAGAAGATGTGATATAAAAGCTATCTATTCTTCCCGTAATAGAGTCACGCATTATCCAGTAAGAGCCGGGCTTGTAGCTGAAGCGTTCCAGCAATGCGGGGGTGATAGCAATTACATTGTTCTTTCGTTTGATACACGATGATGTGAATACTATGCCGGTAAAAATGAACGGCAACAAAGTAAGGATATATGGTTTCAAGCCCTTCATAATGAACGTATTCGGATTAATGTATAGGCAGTAAAAATATAGAAAGTTTTGAAGATTATGCCGGTGGGTTTGTTTAATGGTGGTTAAGTTGTTTCGCCCCGTCAGGGCTTTGTGTTTTGTACTCTTTTAACCGAGGGCTCCACCCTCGGCTGTGATATTTCGCCCTTTCAGGGCTGGCTAAAAATCATTTGGCCAACGACATTGTCCAAACAAGGTAATGACATGTAAAGACCAATTTTTATGTCCTGACTGGAGTAACGGGAATCTATCCAACATAATAAAACAGGGGGCGAGACGTTTGTCTTGCCCCCTGCGTGTAAATGAATTGTAATGCCTGACTATAGTTTCACTATTTTTTCTGTGTGAAGCATAGCACCGTTTGCGTTTTGTAATACGATCATATAAGTGCCCTGTGGCAATTGATCGATAGCTACCTGTGCCTTGCCTCCTGTGGTGGTACAAGCCGTGTTGACGACCAACTGACCGGTGATATTGAAGATCTTTATCGCTGCAACATCGTTACCTGCAGTGGCGTTGCTCTGAGCAATATACAACTCGTTGTTGGCAGGATTAGGGTATATGCTGATGTTAGTTGTATGCGCTGATACTGTATTTACACCAGTTGCATCGCGGGTGTAGGTCTGGTAGTAGTAGTGCTGGTGTGATGTAACACTATCATAAGCAGTGCCACCTACATGATTGGTATACGCAACATCGTCGGTAGGCTTGTTATAGGTGTCGTATGTATACACGTTTAATGCTCTGAAGAAAGTGTCAGGAGTTGTAAGATCATACTGGAGTGAATAAACAGAATCGGGCAACTGGTTGGTTGGCGATACATGCTTTACCTGTGTAGAAGCACTAACAGGAGTGCCGCCAGTACTATAATAAGTGGAGCTAATGCCGGTATAGTAAGGTATGCCGGTGGTCCAGGAGAAAGAGTCTACCTCATTGATAGTCAACGGTGAAGAGACCGAAGCATAGCTCACTGTCGCCTTTTTAAATTGGTCGCCGGGGTAATATTCAAGATCATATCTCGCATTTTCGTACCATGGTATTGCTATTGTGTTATCGTAGACCCATTGTGATATTCTGGTGGCCTTGCCTGAAGCATCGTAAGTATACGTGAAACTACCCTGATGTTCCCACATGCCGGAAGCCTTGCTCTCTGTGCTGTCGGCACTGATATGGCTGCCTGTATAGTCGAGTGTCCTGTACTCCATAGTGTCCATAGTGGTTGAAGCATTATCTATAGACAATGAAGAGGTGATGCCGTTGGCGCCAAATGTATTGATAAGGGTAGAGCTATATGCAAATGCCGGATAGTCTTCAACATATTTGGTGAAGTTGTCCGCAGCATCGTATGTAGAATGGGCTGTTTCATAATACTCTAAGGTGTCTGATGAAATCAGCGAATAAAACCTACTGGAATCACTGAGTATCTCCGGCTTATTGTCTTTATCGCGCATGCCTATGATATGCCCCTGGCCAAGGAAGATACTGTTATACAACTGGTAGTAGTTAACGTAAGTTAAGCTGTTGTAGTTGTAATAAGAGCCACGCTGACCTGAATAGTGATATGTGGCACTATCGGTAGCTATCCATACGGCAGGGCTGGGGGTGATGGTAGAGGTGTCGAAAAAACCATAGCTACTTTGGGCTATGAGTCGCTCGTCGGTAACAGTAGATGTGGTTTTTGATGCGGCAACGCGCTGACCATTGCCTACCAGTTGGTTGAGCAGTGCATCATGAACGTGTTGCGCTCTGATTTGCTGAATGGCTGTTTTGCAGTTGGGCGCTATGCGCTTTTGCGTTGATTGGGCCTGCGCCTGTGCAGTAATGCACAGGGATAGCATCGTAATGCCGAGTAATGTTCTTGTCATGGGAGGATGGAGTTTTTATAGAAGTAAAACTAACGTTGGGCAAGTATAAATATTGTTAAAGCCCGCGGCTGCGGGCTTTAACACAGATAATTTAACAATGACAATAAAATCCTGCGGCAATTAAATATGTCCGCCTACCTCCTCTTCACCACATACAAATTCACAACAAGTGCCATCAACAGGAACATAGCTACAAGCTGGTGCAGCTCCGCGAGGGATTCGAACAAACCGAATTTGCCCATGACGATATGTGGCGCGCTGATGACGGTGATGATACCCAATACCACTTGCAGGCTTACCAATACCATTGGCCATAAGCGGGTGCTGCGCAGCAAGTTGTTGAAGCGGGCTGTAGCTGTGGTTTTTACAAACCAGATGATGATAACTGTAAGCAACACATAAGCAAGGCCACGGTGAATGAAGTGTACGTTTATTTTGTCGTTGATAAGGCTGTTGTGAGCAAGCGTATCCGGTAGCCACATACCATTGATGGTAGGCCAAGTTGCCGCGGCCATAGCGGCTTTGAGACCCGCCATAAATGCGCCATAGGTAAGTTGTACAAACAGAATGAGGATAACGGCTATTGTGAAATTTTGCAGGTTCTTGTTGACCACTCGCTTCTCTTCCGGTATCAACAGTTGCAGGGCAAACCATAAAGTATAACAAGCCAGTACCATTGCAGACACAAAGTGGGCAGATAGTTTGATATGGTTAACGTAGAGGTTCTCATCATTCAAGCCGCTGGCTACCATTATCCAGCCTATGAGGCCCTGCATTGCCCCCAGTAGGAACAAGATGATAAATGGTTTGATCATCTCTTTGCTGAAATATTGCTTCACCAGGAAGTAAACGAAGCCTATGAGGAAGACCACGCCCAGCAGGCGTGCCCAAAGGCGGTGAAACCATTCCCAGAAAAATATGAGCTTGAAATCGTGCAGCGTAAAATCGCTGTTGAGGAATTTGTACTGGCCAATTTGCTTGTAACCATCAAAGGCCTTGTTCCATTCCTGCTCATTCATTGGTGGCAGAGCGCCCATAATGGGTTTCCACTCGGTGATGGAGAGACCTGAGCCGGTAAGGCGGGTAACGCCACCAAGGAGGGTCTGGATAATGATCATGATAACACCTGCTACGAGCCACCAG
>CANBQQ010000024.1 GCA_947371715.1 Flavipsychrobacter stenotrophus | reverse complement strand
CCACCGCCAACTTCGTTGGGAACTTCATGGGGAGTGGCACCGGCGGCTATCATTGAGTCATAGGTGGCTTGCACGTCATCAACGCCCCAATATATGGCTATACTGTTAGGTTGGCTATCATTGCGGGCTTCGGTTGGGTGCAGACCCAGTTCATAACCTCCTACATTGAAGCCCACATAAAATGGCTCATTGAAGTAAGGCTGTATGCCCAACACTCCTATATACCATTCTGTAGCCTTAACTACATCATCAACAAAATAAATAGCGGTGCGTAATCCATGAAACCGTGCTGACATAATTTCTCTGTTTTTCTTCCTACAACTTCTTAATAAACACTAACCTTGCCAACACTTATAGATGCGCCATTATTACTGTATAAACGGTACACATAAATACCCGGCACCAGGTTATCTGTGGCTGGCAATGTTGCGGCAGAGTAGGTCTTTACTACTACACCCTTCATATCTATCAACTCCAGTTTATCGTTTGCATTTAGCGTTAATGCGAACCTCAAAGCACCGCCACCCTGGGCAATGATCACCCCGGGAATAGCACCGGAGATGTCATTAACGCCTATAGTGGTAAGGCCAATGTGAACAGTATCTGTTAACGTTTCAGAAAAGCAGTTATTGCTTACTGTATGCGATACAGTGTAGGTACCGTTGTTGGTGTATATGTGTGATGGGTTACCAGCAGTATCTGTTGCCATATCTCCGAATGACCACGAATCAGCGGAAGGAACCGTTGAAGTACTAGTGTAGCTTACAGTGCTACCTGAAGTTGAATGAGTAAAGCCTGCATAAGGGTAATGGCCATGTTGTTGCCACAGATCCATACTATCAAATACCACCTTGTCTGCTATGCGCTGCAAGAGGTGTGCATCTGTTGCTGAAAGGCCTGAAAGATAGGAGGCATTCAATGTTGGCTTATGGAAGATAGAACCATACAATACGCAAGACTCCAGGTAAGAACCGGGAACAAGTGGGTGCGAACTATCTGAAATAAACAACCATGGTGTGTAGGCACTATCAACCATTATTTTAAAGGCCATACCTACCGGTGCAACAATAGCATTATTATTCAATGCCATTTCCATATAGCTTTCTCTCAGTCGCTGTTGCATACCATCGTAAGTGCAGATAGCAGGATAACTACCGCAATTCATAGGATCGCCATTAGCATGGCCCCACGTCATCATGAACATGGTTTGCGTGCAACTATCGTTGGCATGTACCATACTATCCAGGCGGGCAGCATATGGGTAAGTATCTGTAGCTACCTGCGATGGTGGAAATGCCGGCATCTGGCTTTGCTCATGTATCACCACAAGATCCCACTGCTGCGAGAATATTTTGGTAATGGTATTGGCATATACTGTATGCTGTTGCAAGGTATACCCACCAGGATCAGACTCGTCATAAATCAAGGTGTCGCCCAATGACGTAGCCAGCGACTGCAACATCAACGGCATGTTATTGGTATAGGTATAGCTGTTACCTATAAAGAGAACTTTCTTTTTGGTAGCAGTGGCTGTGGCTGCCAATAAAACAGCAACAACGATAAGGAGTAGATTTTTACGCATAATTATTATTTATCTAATAGAGCAAATATAGGCAGTTATATTATTTTAGTTTTCGTTCAATACCTGCCCGGTACAACACTTATTTTTTCTTCTCGTCCTGGAGCTTCTTCATATCCAGAATTTTCTTTTGCATTTTTTCATTTCTTTCTCTTTGCTGCATTTCACTTCTTGCTCTTGCTTCCTTCATCTTCTGTTCCCGCAACATCATTTCCTGCTCAGCATTAGGAAGCACAGGTTGCTCATCGCTGTTCATCATCATCTCCTTTATATACTTAACAGGCGCACTGCCGTAGCTGAGGAACTGTGTGTGAAACTGTTTCAGATCAAACTTCCTTTTTTGTTTATTTTTCATTTCCTCCCTCAGGTCATATATTTCGGTATAACCAGTGAAATAGCAACAAAGCTGTACCTGTGTAACCGATACCCTTTTCCACTTACCCATGGCTTCTGTTTTCTCCTGGAATGCATCTTCCATTAGTAATTTAAGCGCGTCTTTCTGACTCAGATTCTTTGTATGTACATCATAATCCAATATGGTATTGCAGGTACTGCGCAGATTCCACTTATAGTACATCAACCACATTTCGGGCGATGCTTCATCACTATCTGGTCCCTTATCCCCATCATAACCGTTTTCGAGCATCATGCGCTCTGTATATACAGCCCACCCCTCTATCATGGCATTGTTACCCAGAATAGATTTTATGATGCTTGGAGACTGATTGGCATATACTAATTGTGTGTAATGACCGGGTATGGCCTCGTGAATGTTAAGTATCTGCAGTATATAATGATTGTACTCTCTCAGGTAACTTTCAGATTTTGCGGCGCTCCAGCCATCAAGGCTACCTACATTATAATAGGTATTGCCATTACGGTCGTAAGGGCCAGGGGCGTTTATAGATGCTCCTGCCACACCGGCCATATAATCAGGTTCCCTGCGCACCACCAGTGGCTTTGAAGGATCGATATAGATGAGATCCTTCTTCTTGATGAAGTTGGTGAGCATTGGTAATTGCTTTTCAATAGTTGTCTGGAAATCTTGCGGCCTTACATGCTTTACAGACAAAGTATCTATCATCATCTTTATTGCCTGCAGTTTATTCTCCGGCATTCTTACGCCCTTCAGATATTTAGGCCACAACTGTTCTGTGATCTCGTACATCTTAGCATGCAGTTCCTCTTTGTGTGCTACAGCTTTTGCATAGATCTGATCGGCAGTATACCCTGACTGGATCTCAAAGGCAAACTTCTTATCATAGAGTTGCTTACCTATCCTGAAACTCCGTCCTCCATTTTGGCTTTGAGCTGATTGCTTTTTATCAACACGGCCTTTCGCATCACGACCGTCGCGGCGCAACCACTGCACATAATCTTTTATAGCTGCAGTAGCTTTTGCTGCTCTTGCAAGTATCTTGTCTTTCTCTTCTTTAGGCAGTTTACTCTTGGCAAGTGCATCTTCCAGGTCTTTGCCAAATACAGAGAGGCCACCGTCATTCTGCTCCATGGCAAGGTCTGTGTGCTCCCTTGTGGGGTTTTTAATATTTGCTTTTGCTGCCTGGTAGTATTCAGGAACGTGCTCCATTTTCACGTAAAAGCTATGCAACCTTCTATCGAGGGGCATGTGATCATTGGCCAGTAACTCTGCAAAACCACCGGAAACATTATAAGTAGAGGGATCCCACTCAAATGCCCTGAACTCCTGTATATTGAAAATGGAATAGTTGAGCTGATTTTCCAACAGGTGGTAGTCGATCTTATTCAGGTCGCTCAGCTCCTCCAGCTTAAAACTATGAAGGGCCGAAAGGTTGCGCATGCAAAACTCCCTTTCCTTTTGTCTTGATCGCTCATCGGGGATGATCAAAGCAGTATCGTACTTATGAAAACCAACACTACTCGCCCAACCGGGGTAAACGACCCACATCTGCTGTATGAACTGTTCCTTATATAGGTTAAATCTCTCGTCCATTGTCTTCTGAACCGGTTTGTGGGCCATTGGTTGCTGCGCATGGATAGTTGTACAAAAACTAACCAGCATTATCAATAACAGTACTTTCTTCATAAATAATGTTTCCGCATCAAAATTAGGTTTATTATACACATCAACCGCCGCCACAGGGCCTATGGAAGTGCCCTGATCATGAACAATAGTTATTTCATGGTCACGTAATTATCTATAGGCAATCTTTTGGCTATAGAGCGGGCCAGCGTCATTTCATCGGCATATTCCAATTCCCCGCCAAAGGCTATGCCGCGGGCAATTGTAGTAATGGTGACAGGCAGATCTTTCAGCTGGCGGGCTATATAATATACAGTCGTGTCGCCTTCTATGGTAGGACTGAGTGCCATGATCAATTCCGACACTTCATTGTTTTTAACCCGCTGGTGTAATGTAGAGAGATTCAGCTGCTCAGGCCCCACGCCATCGAGCGGAGACAATATGCCACCCAATACATGATACAATCCACTAAACTGTTGCGTACTTTCAATTGCAATAACATCGCGGATGTTCTCCACCACGCAGATCTGGTTCCTGTTTCGGCCAGGATTTACGCAAACCACGCACACCTCGCTATCTGCAACATTGTGGCATTCTTTACAAAAACGGATGCCATGCCGCATACGGGATACAGCACCGGTAAATTCATCTACCTCCTGCTCATCCATCTTCAGCAGTTGCAACACCATGCGCAATGCTGTCTTCTTTCCTATGCCCGGTAACCTGGAAAATTCCTGTACCGCGTCTTCTATCAGTTTCGATGAAAATATCATAATTGTTACTCCGTTGGCAAAGTTCAGGTAATTTATTAAACCAATGGTCAATGGAATGAAATAATATCAGGTTACAACACCTGCCCCTTACCTGCCTTGTCAATATAGTTCAGGTTTTCATATCTAATTAACTGGCAAATACTTTTTAAAGCAATTCCGCTACTTGAGTCATTTATATACTATAATTATATTATGCTATTTCAGCCAGATAAATGGTTATTCGTGGTACTGCTATATTTTTATTTGCTTTAGGCATATTCTTATTTATATTTGTAGTGAATTCACTTTAATTTATTATGAAAATAATCTATACTAAAGGGCGAGTATTATTTACCTTATCATTGCTTGTTGCACTTCTGGGTGTAAATTACAATGCATTGGCAACGCCTCCCTGTACCCCTCCGACCCTCTCTGCTACCCCTACTGATATGACCTGCCATGGCACACCTAACGGTAGCGTTTCTTTAACGGTGTCGGGAGGAGCAACTCCTTACAGTTATTCATGGACAAGCTCTACAGGCTTTACTTCTACCAACCAGAACATCTCCGGCCTTGATTCAGGTTCGTATACAGTTGTTGTTACCGAGGGTGGCAGCTGCACCAACAGCACAACAGTTATCGTTTCTGAACCAGCACCATTAACCGTATTCACCGCATCTAATGCACCTTTCTGCCCGGGCGGCACACTTACATTGTATGCTACACCAACAGGTGGAACAGCAGCATATTCGTACTCATGGAACGGACCAGCCGGTTTTAGCTCTACTGTTCAGTCTCCAAACATACCCGCCGCTACAGCTGCCAATAATGGTGTTTACAACCTTTTGGTAACTGACGCACACAGCTGTACAGTGCCGAGCACCTTCTCTGTATTGCTTTACCCTAGTCCGATAGTAAACCTGGGAGCGGATGCGTACATATGCGGATCAGGCGGATCTACAACACTGAATGCAGGCAACCCGGGAAGCACATACGTATGGAACACATCGGCTATAACACAGATCATTACTGTAACATCAGCAGGTAGCTATTGGGTAACCGCAACTAACTTTTACGGCTGTTCTGAAAGCGACACAAACAATGTTTCGGCGAGCCCTTTTGTAACGCCTACGGATACTATTCACGAATCGCTGAACAACATATGCTTTGGTGTACCTGTAACCTTTACTGCTACCATTACTAACGGTGGTACAAACCCGGGCTACAATTGGATCAAGAATGGTCTTTTCATACCGGGTGCGACCAATAGTACTTACACTGATGCCGCATTGAACAATGGTGATTATATTGTTAACCGCGTGACCAGCAATTTCCCTTGCGCACTACCGGTAAATACAGTGTACTCTGATTCTATTTTCATGGGCGTGACCAGCAACTCGCCTGCTTCTGTTACGATGACCCATACACCTGACACAGCATGCTCCGGCACACCAGTTACCTTTACTGCTACCGCAATAAATGGCGGCGGTGGCCCTTCTTTCCAGTGGATAAGAGGTGGCGTGGTTGTAGGCAGTGGCGCTTCATATACCTACTCTCCATCAACTACTGATACCGTTATTGTAAATATGGTAAGCAGCCTTGTATGCCATCAGCCGGATACAGCAAGAGATACTTCTACTTTCATTATGTATCCCCACCTGATCCCGTATGCTTCGGTGTCGTTTTCACCAAATGATACTGTAGCTTATCTGGGCGCTGTGGTGACCTTCTTCTGTGCATCTACTTACGCGGGTACTTCACCTACCTTCCAGTGGTATGTAAACAGGGTGGCAGTACCTGGTGCAACCAATTCTTCTTATGCACGTCATATCTATGCTAACGATACTGTAAGGTGTGTAGTAAGGAGCAACGCTATCTGCGCGATACCTAATAAAGATACAAGCAATGCTGTGATCATCTATGCGTCTTTCCTTGATGTAACTGATATCAACACAGCAGGTACTGGTGTATCATTATTCCCTAATCCAACGGCGGGTAATTTCACATTGACAGGAGCTGTAGGCGTTCGTAATGATGATGAGTTGCAGGTAGAGATCCTGGATCTGAAAGGAAGTGTGGTTTATCGCAAATCCATAGCATCGCAGAGGGGGCAGCTCAATGAGCCGCTGAACCTTGCCGGACAGCTTGCCAATGGGGTATACTTCCTGAGGATCATATCTGATGCAGACCAAAAACAATTAAAACTGATCATAAACAAGTAAGGTTAGTGAATAATATTTTTGAAAAGGTGCGGCTGGTGTCGCACCTTTTTTGTGTTGGGCGTTATGCCTGAATAGGTGCACAGATTCGGAAGTTGGTCTCTGAAGTTGATTAATGACATTTCGTTAGTACTCCGAAAGAGAACCGGCCGGATGTTCGGGTCAGAGACCCGTCAAACTAGTCGTCACGAGAGCGCTGCGCTAACTCTCGCGACAGTGGAGCATTTGATATTTGCAGTCAATGCCCGATAGAAAATAAAAAACAAATCGGGCATTGAAACAATTTATTTTATTGATAGTCAATTATTTGTATTTTTTGTCAATGCCCGATCATGCCCGATTTTTGAGTGACATTTCCTGCCTACACGATGCTACGTTTTTTCGCAAGCGGACGCTTGCATGCCTTAGGACGAAGCGAGACGCTTCGACCAGTTTCCGGGTATGTTTTTTGAAAAGTGGCAGTTTTTCGTAAAAGTGGCAGTTTTGGTTGAGGAATATGGGGTGAAGTGCTTTGTGGGTGTGGGTTTCAGCCTATTTTAACAAACTGCTACATTCTGCCACTTTCTGCCACTTTCTGCCACATGCTGCTACTTTTTTGTTGGTGTTCAGAAAGAGAACCAGCCAGATGTTCGGGTCAGAGACCAGAAGTGTTCGAAAAGTTATTAATGTGCTTAGATAAGGGTAACCCCTGACGGGGCAATGCCCATTTTTTCTTGTTTTACTACAAACCGGTAGTCCCTACGGGACATATCACGAGCTGCTTTACTCTTTTCGAACACTTATTTTAAGCGACCCGTTAATTTTTGTCGTCATGAGAGTCCCGAAATAATCTGGAATAACTCTCGCGACAGTGTGCTACTTGCTCATTCGGCTTGGAGACGCACCCTTCGATAAAAACTCAGGATGACAATGCGTCTACCAGAGTTGTGACTTGTTGTTGTCTGTGCCTCGTCCCTAAATTTGTTTACATGTTAGTGAGATAATCCCTTTATTTGTTTACTGCCATTTTTCGCAAGCGGACGCTTGCATGGCTTAGGACGAAGCGAGACGCTTCGACCAGTTACTGGCAAACCTGTGGTTGAAGGGCTGAAGATTTTCAGCCCCTACGGCCTCGTCCCTAAATAAGTTTCGCAAGCGGACGCTTGCATGGCTTAGGACGAAGCGAGACGCTTCGACCAGTTGTATATTTGAGATGATAAGGTTCAAGATGTCAAAGATCGGGGGGCTTTTGGCCTGATTAGAGTGTAAATTAATACGGGAAAATGACCTGGTAAAATAAAGATATTCACATTGAAATGGAGCAATGAACTAGTTATCAATAGTTCAATGAGTTAGGTGAGGTTACTTAAAGTTGAATATATTTTTCGAGTATTTATTACAAAAATTTAGCCCCGCTGGTGCGAGGCTAAATACTTAGAAAGGATTATAAAGATGCTCTTAATTAACGGTGACCGTGGCCGCCACCTTTGTCGTTACCATGTCCGCGATCTCCGCCACGGTTGTCATTGCCTCCGTGGTTTTCGTTCCCTCCGCGATCATCATTTCCGCGGCGATCATCGTTTCCCTTATGATCATTGTTGCCATGACCATGACCGGGATTGCCCTGCTGCTGAGGACCATTACCGCGTGGCGGCATTACTTGCTGTGGCCTGTTGGTGTTACCACCGGGACGGGTGCTCTGCCATTGCGCATGCTGCGGGTGGCGTGGGTTTACATAATATCTTTCATCACGACTATCGCGAATAAACGGCTGATCATGACGACCTCTGTATTGACCATATTCCTTGCGATAGCGATCGTGATGCAACCATGGCCTTGGTTCGTTTACCACCACCTTGTAACCGTGGTAGAGGTCGTAATTGCGGTACATTGGAGGGAGATATCTTGACGTTATCCAACGACCACCACTGAAGTAAGTATACTCCCGGCGGTCTACATAGTAATATGCATCGATATCCGGTATATAATAGTACTGTACATAATCATACCCAACAGGGCCCCAAACGGGCTGAGTGCTGATGTTGAAATTAACGCTCACCTGTGCATTGGCATTATACCCCATGAATGTGGCAAATAATACGGCGGATAATAAGATTAGCTTTTTCATACTTTACATAGTATTGAAAAGCGTGCCAGAATTTTTATTTGTTCCTATCCGACAATAACAGTTTAACGATCTGATGATAGGAAAAGTGCCTCTACAATACAATTAACCAATGTATTACTCTCTATAAATAATTATATAGCTGCTGATTTGTTAATAAACTTTAGCGTTTATATGAGGAGTTAATTGCCCCAATCACTGCATTATTACTTTAATGGTCTTATTTTTGTTACATCAAACTTACTTATGAGTATTTCTAAAGAAGTGAGAATTGGCCTGTTGGCCACCATATCGCTTGTTATATTTTTTTCCGGCTTCTACTTTCTGAAAGGTGCAGATCTTTTTTCAAAAGATAATATCTACTACTGCAACTACACGAATGTAGACGGACTGCTTAACTCGGCCACAGTAGAGATACGTGGACTGGTTGTTGGCCACATCACATCGCTGGAGCTGGAAGAAGAGCGTGGCGTAAAGGTGACGATAGCTGTAAGAAAAGATGTGATCATTCCGCAGGGAACGGTTGCTACGATCGTATCGGCAGGATTGCTGGACGGTAAGAACATAAGGCTGGACCTGGGCAAAAGCAGCAGTGTTGCTGAGCCCAAATCTACCCTGCTGACAGCTGAAGAGCCGGGCGTAATGGACAATGTAACCAAGGAGATAACGCCACTGATAGCTGCGCTACGCAAAACTGTTGCCTCACTGGACACAGTGATAGCCGGAGTAAATGTGGTGCTTGGTGAAGATAACCGTAACGGCATAAAGGGCACCATTGCATCTATCAACACAACTGCTGATAACCTTGCTAAGATGACTGCATCTCTTAATGGCGAAACTGAAAATGTAAAAGGTATATTGCGCAATGCGAACAGTTTTTCGGCCAACCTGGCCAAGAACAATGATACGCTTAGTCGCATAATGGCCAACTTCAGCAATGTGTCTAATCAAATGGCCAAGGCGCCATTACAGAGAACGCTTGCTCAATTCGATAGCGTTTCTACTCAACTAAATGGCATTACCACCAAGATCAATAAAGGCGAGGGATCACTAGGACAGCTGATCAACAATAAAGATCTGTATACCAATATGACCAACTTACTGGGCGATCTTAAGGCTCACCCATCGCGTTATATAAACGTGACCGTGTTTGGTAAAAAGAAGAAAGATTAAGTACCGCCTTAAAAGCTACACTACAAGGTTTGAAGAATTTCAGCACTGCTCTTATTTATGCTTTATGCCTGTCTGCACTACTATTGTGCGGCACAAGCGTTTATGCCCAAAAAACGGACAGCTCTAAAATAACCATACACATACTTAACAACCGGCTGGTAACTTTTACGCATACCGATACAGGCGACTATTTCCGATTTATAGGTGATGTGATCATGCAGCAGGGAACGGATACGCTCTATTGCGATAGCCTTTACCAGAATAAGACCACTAATACCCTACAGGCATTCAGCAATGTAAGGATAGCACAGGAAGGCGGCACACAGGGCACGTGCGACTATCTGCGCTACACTGCTGCGACAAAGATCGCCTACATGCAGGGCAATGTAACCCTAACTGATGGCAAGAACCGCCTATGGAGCGATGACATGACCTATAACCTAGGGACGAAAGTTGGCGAGTATGAGAATACAGGTACACTACAGGCAGACTCAACAATAGTAACGAGTAACAGGGCCATCTATAATGTAAAGACCAAGGAGGCTCACTTTCTGGGTAATGCTATAGTGAAGGATCCTCAGTATCACACCAAGTCGCAAGACATGATGTATAATACGGAGACAAAGTTGACCCAGTTCTTCGCGAAGTCGCTGGTGGTGGGAGATAGCGGGCGGACCATACTACAAACCAGCAATGGCTATTATGACAACGTAAATGGAGTGGCTGGTTTTAATTCCCCGTCTTCGGTGTGGTATGATGGTCAGTATATAGAGTCGGATACCCTATATTACAATAAGAAACGCGGTCTTAGTTACGCCTATGGCCATGTGATAGCAGTAGATACGGGCCACCACTCTACCATGTATTGCGGCAGGGCTACCTACCTGATAAAGAAGCGTGTAATGTGGGCGATAGATAAGCCTGTGTTGCAAACCGTAAATGGAAAAGATACGTTGTACCTAAGAGCAGATACATTCTATTCTGCACCGATACTTACTGCAAAGAAGAACAAAGCCAAATCGGGGGATACTTTGGTAACTGCGGGACAAAAGGATAAATCGGCCGAAATAATAATACTCAAAGAGAAAAAAAGAAAGAACAAGAAAGAGCCAGCCATTGCTGCTATAGCTGAAGACACTACTGTAGCTGACTCTACTGCGCCATTGTTGTTTACCGGCTATCACCATGTGAAGATATTTTCAGACTCGCTGCAAGGTGTGTGCGATAGCATTGTCTATACACAAACCGATTCGTGCATCCGTATGATCGCTAATCCTGTAGCGTGGTCGAGAAACAGCCAGGTGACGGGTGATACCATTATCATGAAGCTGAGCGAAAGTAACAGGATAAAGAGTATCTATGTGCCTAATAATGCTTTCATAGTATCGCTGGCAGGCCCTACAGATGCAGGCCTTTATGACCAGGTGCAAGGCAAGACACTGAAAGGATTTTTTAAGAATAATGCGATGACAGATCTTAACGTGTATCCTAATGCGGAAGTGATCTATTATACCAAAGACGACCATGGTGCATATATAGGTGTACTGCAGGCTAAGGGCGATAAGATGCGGGTGTTTTTTGCAGACCAGTCGATAAGCAGCATATTGTTCAATAAGAACGTACACCAGACGTTAACTCCGCTGGAGAAGGCTGACATACCTAATACACGCCTAAGCAGGTTTAAGTGGCTCATAGAGCGCAGGCCGATGAGTAAGGAAGAGTTGTTTGAGTAATTTTTTTCGCAAGCCTGACGCGTGCATGAGTGAGGACGAAGCGGGACGCTTCGACCAGTGCGATGTGTCGGGTCAGAGACCCGTCAAATTAGTCGTCACGAGAGCGCTGCGCTAACTCTCGCGACAGTAGGTGTTATTCGCAAGCGAGACGCTTGCATGGCCTAGGACGAAGCGGGACGCTTCGACCTGTGCGATGTGTCGGGGCAGAGACCCGTCAAATTAGTCGTCACGAGAGCGCTATGCTAACCCTCGCGACAGTAGGTGTTTGAGTAGTGATGTTATTCGCAAGCGAGACGCTTGCATTAGTGAGGACGAAGCGGGACGCTTCGACCAGTGCGTAATTTTTTTCGCAAGCCTGACCCGTCAAATTAGTCGTCATGAGAGCGCTGCGCTAACTCTCGCGACAGTAGGTGTTATTCGCAAGCGAGACGCTTGCATGGCCTAGGACGAAGCGGGATGCTTCGACCAGTGCGATGTGTCGGGTCAGAGACCCGTCAAATTAGTCGTCACGTGTGCGCTACGCTAACTCTCGCGACAGTATCCGAGCCATTACGCCATTATTTCTGAATCATGTAGCACTTGCGGTGCAGCTTACCCTGGAAGTCGAAGGGGGTGGTTTGTGCGGTGATGTCTTTTACTGTGGCAGCGGGAATAGAATCGCGGTCTAAAACGAAATCGCGATAGTTGTTGCTGAAGTATATTTTGCCGTATTCAGTGCAACCTTTCAATAGCTTTTTGAGCAGCATTACGTGGTCGCGCTGCACATCGAATGTATCTTCCATGCGCTTACTGTTGGAGAAAGTAGGCGGGTCGCAGACGATGATATCGTACGTGTCTTTGGGCATATAATCTAGCCACTCCATCACATCGCCATGTATGAAGTCGTGCTGGGTATCTTTATACAGCTTGTTGTACTGCATATTGCGCTTGGCCCAGTTGATGTATGTCTTAGAAAGATCTACAGAAGTAACGCTGGCAGCGCCGCCACTGGCGGCATATACGCTGAATGAGCCGGTGTAGCAAAACAGGTTAAGGACGTTCTTCCCCTTGGCTTCATCGCGCACCATTCCGCGTGTTATGCGGTGATCGAGGAACAGACCTGTATCGAGATAATCGGTGAGGTTGATAATGAAATTAAGGCCGCCTTCAGGGACTATTCGTTCTACTTTTTCTTCTTTCTCCTCGTTGAACTTTTCGTACTGCCCCTGCCTGCCTGCTTTGCGCTGGCGGATCTTCATGAATATGCGTTCGGGGTCGGCCTCTATAACCTCAGCTATGGTTTGCTTGCAAGCCGCCAGCCAGAGTTCGTGCTCTTCATCTTCCATACCATGCCTGCGCTTGTATTCTGCAGCATGCACATCACCATTCAGCCACTCTATGGCAAAAGGAAATTCAGGAAGATCATGATCATAAAAGCGGAAACAGGCAATGTTCTGCCTTTTAGCCAGTTTGCTGATGTGCTTCCACACCTTCAGCAGGCGATTTTTGAACATGATCTGTTTATCGGGATTCGGAGTAGTCAAGCAGTAATGATTAAGGCTGCAAAGGTAGGACTAAAAGAAGTCAAAGGTGAAAAGTGAAAACCTAAAAGTGCGTATGATGGATTTAAAACCATATTATGTCTATGACCTTACACCGAACGTTGCTTATACAAACATGCGATACCTTCGGCATCGTGACAATATTATTAACTGAATTTGCTATAGACCTCTGATACCTTCGGCATCATGACATGGTATTAGTGCCTTAAATTGCCGTCTAATTTCTGTGGCGAAGGAAAATAATTAGGTTCTGCTATTGCATACGCCAATCGGGTATGTACCTGATATGTACGATGCAATAGCAGACTAATTTTAGTTGAGGATAATGGTATCCAGCAACGCAATAGCGGAAGAGAACGAAATATCGGGAGTTAAATTTGTAGTAATTGACGCTACAGGCGCATTTGAAATTTCTGTTACCTGCGATCTTTTGGCTTTTACAACAGGCGCCTGCCTGAACCTGCAATTACGGATGATGATACGCGCATCTTTAAGACAGTGCAGCTGCATAGCGGCATGAAAAACACAATCTTCGATAATGATGAGCTTGTTGGCGGCAATTGATATCAGTGAAAAATCGCTGACAAATGAAACATTACTGATGATCACCTCCTGCACATTACCGTCGATATAGTTATATGGCTGCACCTGCACGCAATTGCTTATCATGCTTTGTGTGGCTATTGGCTTTACTTGTTTTGGCGACTTAATCAACTCATTTACAAGCTTTTCAATATTCTTATACCCTTTTAGATCACGAGCCATAGTTGACATTATTTACAAACACGAACTTAGCGATTAACAATTGAATAACAAAAGAAATTGGCACCTTTTTTCTAAAAATATTTGAGATAGTGCTCTGCTAGTCAAATAATTACGAAGAAATGTATTGAACAGATCGGTAAGATCTCAATTTTATTGGCGAGCACACAAAAAAAATAGAGCCATGGGTGTTAACCATGGCTCTATGAATGATGTGAATAGTTGCTAAAGCTTTATTTAAGCGCTGTAGATGGCCAGTTATTTGTATCTTTACCCCACTTTTTGTTGGGCTTGTCACCCATAGTAAATTCCAGTACGCCCCCCTTTAGTAACTCAGCATGGGAAATGTATGTTTTTGAATAAGGCTTACCATTTAGGGTGATACCCTGTATGTATATGTTGGCCTTACTGTTGTTTTTAGTTTTGATGTGCATGGTCTTGCCTGAAGGTAGCTTGAGGGACAAATCATCGAAGACAGGGCTGCCGAATACATATTCGCCATTAGCAGGATTGGCAGGGAAGAAACCCATCATACTCCAAACTGCCCAGGCACTCATCTGACCACAATCCTCATTACCGGCGTAGCCTTCGGGTTTATCGTGGTACATAGTTTCGATAATGTTGCGCACACGCTCCTGGGTCTTCCATGGCTGACCTACAAAGTTGTACATATAGGCGATGTGGTGACTAGGCTCATTACCGTGAGCATACTGACCTATAAGTCCACTCATATCGGGAGGCGCAGATTCACCTTTGATGTTTGAATTAACACTGAACAATGAGTCTAGTTTGAGAATGAATGCATCGTTACCTCCGAATGCATTGGCAAGGCCCTGAATATCATGCGGCACAAAGAAGGTGTACTGCCATGCATTGCCTTCTTCGTAATTAGAGGTTCTCCAGTCGGTAGAAGCGAAGTATGGATCGAATGGAGTTACCCAAGAGCCATTAGCTTTTTTGCCGCGCATAAAGCCTGTTTTTGCATCAAATAACTGTTTCCAGGAGTCTGCACGCTTCATGAACGTTGCATAGAGATCCATCTTACCCAATTTCTTAGCTACCTGAGCTATACACCAGTCGTCATAAGCATACTCAACAGTGAGGGTAACGCTGAAAGAGCCCTTATCGGAAGGGAGGTAACCATACTTGATGTAGTCTTGTGTGCCACGTTCTTTCTGGTTGGCGCTTGCCAGCATAGCTTCAAATGCAAGGTTAGCATCAAGGCCTTTGGTGTCTTTCAAAACCGCATCAGCAAGGACAGGTACAGCGTGATAACCACTCATACAGTTGGTCTCAAAAGTACTGAGGTCCCATACCGGCAAAAGACCATTCTCTTCGTAAAATGCCAGCATACTATTGAGGATGTCAATATTGCGGGTAGGCTGCGTTAGGGTAAACAATGGGTTCAAACCTCTGAAGGTATCCCACAAAGAGAATACGGTGTAGCGCTGGCCCTTGCGCATGCGGCGTACATTGTCTTTAGCGTTTTTATAATAGCCATCAGCATCAGAGTACAAAACTGGAGCCAGACAGGTGTGGTAAACGGCAGTGTAGAAGATGCGCTTCAGGTGTTCGTCATTGGTCTTAACAACAGTCTTCTCCAGTTCCTGCTCCCACATCATTTCTGCCTTCTTCTTGTAGGCTTCAAAGTCCCATCCCTTTATCTCCCGCAGTGCTTCCAGGGCCTTGTCATAGCTAACTGATGACAGGGCCACCTTCATCATTAATGGCTGCCCATTGAGGTCTGTAAATTCCAGCTCACCGTTGTAGTCCTTGCCCGTTTCATCTATCTGCTTTATTTCGCCATGAGTGCGGCACTCAAAAATATGGAGGTTCTTTATTGATCTGTTTACACGCGCTGCAAAGTATACGCGCTCTACATTGGCCCAGCCATAAGAGTATCTGTACCCTACTACTGTAGAATCATTGAGCAGCAGTATACGCGTCTTAACAGTGCTATCCCAGTTGATCATGTAATTGAGCTGGAAACGAACGAAGGGGGTGCTACCCTTAGGAAATTCGTATTTATGAAACCCTACGCGCTCTGTAGTGGTAAGCGATACTTTAACACCGTTGTTCATTGCAACGCTGTAGAAACCTGCAGATGCTTGTTCGTTCTTATGATCGAACGGCACTTTGAAATACCTGAAAGAATCGGCTATAAGGCTTGTATGCGGCATCACAGAGATATCTGTCCAGTCGCCGCAGCCGGTACCACTCAGGTGCATATGACTAAAGCCTGCAATAGCCGGGCTACTGTAATTATAGCCGCTACACCAATCCCAACCCTCATCTCCATTATCGGGACTGAGCTGCACCATACCAAACGGAACTGTAGCACCGGGGTAAGTGTGACCATGGCCACCTGTGCCGATCATAGGATCTATGTATTTAGTGAGGTTTTGTGCCTGTGCGTATGAACTTATTGCCAAGGCAAACAAAATGCTGACCTTCTTTAGTTTATTAACCATAATCAATCAATTGGAGGTGCAAGTTATTAAAATATAATAGGTAGCAGGTGTTCTGTACAAATAGTTCTACAAAATAAAATTT
>CANBQQ010000023.1 GCA_947371715.1 Flavipsychrobacter stenotrophus | reverse complement strand
GGAAAGCCTGCTGCTGTTAGAAGGAGTAGGGCCCCGCACGTTGCAGTCGTTGGTACTGGTTAGCGAAATCATACATGGTACACCATCCAGATTTACAGACCCCGCCCGTTTCTCTTTCGCACACGGAGGCAAGGATGGGCATCCGTTCCCTGTTCCCACAATGGTTTATGATGAATCGATAAAAGTGCTGGAGTCGGCAATAACAAAGGCAAAACTGGGCAACAGCGAAAAGAACGAAGCCATTAAAAATCTCTCTAAAGTAGCCATGCGACTGGAGCAAGATTTTATACCCAATGAGAATTTTAATAAGCTGATAGAGAAAGAAAGAGATGAATCGTGGAGATATGGTGGCATGACCGTAATGGGGCCTGCGAAGCCGCCGGTGGCTAACAAAAGATCAAAAGGAAATGACAATCAACTGTCGCTATTTTAAGTAGAGTAGGGGCATAAAAAAAGACGTGGGTTACACGTCTTACAATGAGTGGTGTGCTGTAAGTTATATTAAGCTAATCTAACGTTTACTGCATTTAAACCCTTCTTTCCATTCTGGACTTCGAAAGAGACATTGTCTTTTTCGCGTATCTTGTCTAAAAGACCTGATACGTGTACAAAAATGTCCGGACCTCCGTTTGACGGTGTAATGAAACCAAATCCCTTAGTTTCATTAAAAAATTTTACTGTACCTTCTTGCATTGTAATGGTGTATAAAAAAATTAGCAATATTCAAATCTACTAAATTTTTCAAAAAAAAGTAACTTTACACAGATTTTTTTATGGAATATGGCAGAGTAGATTAACGGATAGTTTAGAGCGATTTTACATAGGTGGAAATTTATAACTGATCCACTCTTCTGCCAAAAGTGCATACATATTCATATCCTGGTACTCTCCGTTCCACAATACCCATTGTCTCAATAATCCTTCATGCGTAAAGCCATACTTCAGCAAAACCTGCTCAGATGGAATATTGCCCGGCCTGATCTCCGCATCTATCCTCATCAATTCTAAGTCCTGAAATCCAAATCGCAGTATTTGCTCTAGTGCTTCGGATACATAGCCCTTATTCCAGTACTCAGGTATCAGCGCATAGGCAAGAACCCCTCTGTGTTTATCGGTAAGGTTATAGAAACCGATAGTACCTACAATATTTGTTGCACCCTTAAGTTGAATAGCCCACCTGATGCCGGTTTTATCTGCATACATTTTCCTGAAACGCTCTACTGCTTTTTCCATGTCGCTTACCTGTGTTGCCGGCATAACATTGAAGAACCTGGATACACGATTATCAGTGACTAATTGAAACAGATCGGGAGTGTGCAAAGAAGATACTTCAATGAGATCAAGGCGCTCGGTATGTAGTACGGGAAAGCTGTCAAAGGCATGATGCATGGCACAGGATTATTTTCTATGAATAAAGATAACGACTGAACCGGGAATGTCTATACAATTACTACCTTTCAGTACACATTCTGCTCCATGCGCCATTTTCTTCTTTGTTTCCTTTTTGTTTGTTTAACCATCTCCGCTCAAAGCCGCAATAACACCCGATTTGCAGATAGTATAAGAGTGGCTTATAATGTGCCGGAACTGGCATATGCGGTTATATCAACGGATAGTATAATAGAGATGCATGTCTCGGGTGTTACTAAGATCAACACCGCTCATGCTGCCGGTATCACTGACCGATTCAGGATAGGGTCAAATACAAAAACTATTACGGCTTTTATTGCAGCTGAATTGGTAAAACAGGGAAAGATAAAATGGACGACGAAGTTTTTTGATCTCTATCCTGAGTTAAAGAATGTCAGTAAGAAAGAATATTACAATACGACTTTACTTGAGTTGTTATCATTCCGCTCATCGCTGATGAGCTGGACATACACAAATGATGCGCCGACATTGATCAACCTTGCCGACAATGAAGAACAACAACGCTACCAGTTCATACAATGGTCCCTGCAAAAGCCGCCAATAAAGAGAGATAAGGGATTTGGATTCAGCAACCCCGGCTATGTGGCAGCGGGCCTTATGCTGGAAAGGGCGTCGGGGAAGAGCTGCAAACAATTGATCACTGAATTAGGAAAGAAGCTGGATATAGACTTTGGTTTTGGTGCACCGAATATGCTTGATACGCTACAGCCATGGGGACACTATGCCAACTTGGAACCTGAAGCCCCGGCAGATAATTATAAACTCAACTGGTTATTGCCTGCCGGCAATGTTAATGTTACGTTGCCAGATTATGCAAAGTTCATTCAGTTGCAATTGAAAGGACTTAGGGGTCAATCAACACTATTGTCAAAGAAGGAATTTGAATATCTGCATTTCGGTTTGCCTGAATTTGCAGTAGGGTGGTTCTGGCGAGAAGAGAATGGGCATAAGCTGTCCTTTCATACCGGTAATCCCGGAACATTTTTGTCGCAAGTGTTTATTGATAGAGATAATAACAGAGCCTATATATTATTTGCGAATGCACAAACGGATAAGACCAGCGAGGTTTTTGAAATACTGTTGAGCAGGCTAACCGGATCATGACAAAGCTATATGGGGTACCACTTGATAATTTACAACTCCTAACAAATTAGAACCAAAAAGTTATGCAGATTGGTGGATAAGTATCCTATTTTTTGTTTCAAGCGATGCAATAATTTCACCCGAAACATATATCTCATTTTTTTTATGAAAGTAATGATCATCATGGGGTCTCAGACCGACGACAGCGTAATGCAGGAATGCAGCAAATGGCTCAACTGGTTTGGTATTGAAAACACAATGGTTGTAGCATCTGCCCACCGTAACCCTGATAAAGTAAGGGAATTAATGGTAACTGCCCGTGAAAACGGTTTTGGTGCCGTAGTTGCAGCAGCAGGTATGGCCGCTGCTTTGCCGGGTGTATGCGCAGCTTATACATCTTTACCGGTGTTGGGTGTGCCGTTGGAAGGTGGTTTGCCTGGTGGTATCGATGCCTTGTATAGCATTGTACAGATGCCTGCCGGTCTGCCTGTAGGTACGCTTGCAGTAGGTAAAGCAGGTGCACGTAATGCCGCAGTAATGTGCGCAAGGATGTTCGCACTTTCTAACGATACAATGGCGAAGAAACTGGAAGAATTCAAAGCCAATGAATACCGTATCTAACTGCTTTGTTAAAAGGTAACGTAGTGATAATAAACCCTGTTGGCACACGTTTCGTATATTTATTAACGAACTAAAAAAACTGCACCTTGACTGAAGCGATCATTAACCTCGAGACAGTTAATCCCATTGAATTTTTCGGGATCAACAACAGTAAGTTTGAAATATTGAAACGCAGATTCCCTCTGCTGAAACTCCTATCAAGAGGAACCCAGATCAAGCTATCGGGTCAGCCGGATGAGGTTAATGCAGCACAAGCCAAGATAGGGCAGGTGATACAGTTTCTGGAACGCAATGGCCATATGTCTGAAAATTATTTCTCTAAGATACTGGGAGATGAAGAAAGCGAAGGTGGACCTGCGGAAGAAGTAGTTGCCAACGATATCCTGGTCTTTGGTCCTAACGGCAAAGTGGTGCGCGCTAAGACAGCTAATCAGAAAGCGATGGCTGCAGCATGCGAGAAGAACGATATCATTTTTGCCATAGGCCCGGCAGGTACCGGTAAGACATACACCGCGGTGGCATTGGCAGTAAGGGCACTGAAGAATAAAGCCGTACGCAAGATCATTCTAACCCGCCCTGCGGTTGAAGCCGGTGAAAACCTTGGTTTCCTGCCCGGTGATCTTAAAGAAAAGATCGACCCTTACCTGCGTCCGCTTTACGATGCACTGGATGATATGATACCAAGCGATAAGCTGAACTATTATATGACCAACCGCATCATAGAGATAGCACCACTGGCTTATATGCGCGGTCGTACGCTTGATAATGCCTTCATCATATTAGATGAAGCGCAGAATACTACTGACCTGCAGATAAAGATGTTCCTTACCCGTATAGGTCCATCGGCAAAAGCAGTTATAACCGGTGATATGACACAGGTCGATTTACCTAAGAACCAGAAGTCGGGCCTGATCAAAGCATCGAGAATACTACGTAATATAGATGGTATCGCTTACATACAGCTTGATGAAGCCGACGTTGTTCGTCACAGATTGGTTAAGGCGATCATCCGCGCTTATGACAAGGACCAGGAGCGGGAAGATGAAGCAGAGGAAAAGAGAAAGAACCATAAGTTTGAGCCTACTCCGCAGCAGGATAAGCCATAGCTGGTAAATATTTATTAAAACAGAAACAGCCTCCTGACATTCGTCAGGAGGCTGTTTCAATTTATCGTTGTCAGCAAGATAATTATTTCTTAAACTTCTCGTCGTAGTAAGGACCGTAGTTGATAAAGATCTCTTCGCCTTTAGCAATAGGCCTAAGTGCAGTAATGCACAGTTCGTTATTGAATTCGGGCATACCCTCATATTCAGCTAATTCATACATGGCATTGGGTACAATGTTGTGGTTGTAGATAGAGCCGTAACCCAAAGCCAGCATTGATGCCCTGCCGGTGTAGTCAAAAATATAGTGCATGAGGAGGGTCTTGCTGATATGGGCATCATCCTTCTTGTCAAAAATGAGAATAGGACAATTCTCTATTACTTCACCTTCTTTTATGGCTGCAGAAGCAAACACTCCTCTGCCAGCTCCCGGCAATCCTGATTGTCCTACATAAATTTTCATACCCATACTACCTATATATTCGTTTATTAAGAGATTACAATGATACTATTATAGTACCAAACGGAGCGCAAGATAAAATTTATTAATTTACATCAGCAATAAAATTCGTGAAAAGGCAGTAGTAGATGGAGCAGGAGCCCGATATCAAACAACGTAAGATCATCCATATTGATATGGATGCATTTTATGCGTCGGTAGAACAAAGGGACAATCCGGATCTCAAAGGAAAGCCAATAGTTGTTGGTGGTTCGCCTGAAGGGAGGGGTGGGGTAGTAGCCACGGCGAGCTATGAAGCACGTAAATTCGGCATCCGCTCGGCAATGCCATCTAAAAGAGCTTTACAGTTATGTCCCCATGTATTATTTATCAGGCCGAGGTTTGCGGCATACAAAGAAGTATCGCAAGGCATAAGGGAAATATTCAGCCGGTACACGGATCTTATTGAACCACTATCGCTGGACGAAGCCTATCTTGATGTTTCTGAAGACAAGCAAAACATAGGATCGGCAATAGAGATAGCGAGAAGGATAAAACAGGCTATCAAAGATGAGTTATACCTCACAGCATCTGCAGGTGTATCTATCAACAAGTTTGTAGCTAAAATAGCCTCAGACCTTAATAAGCCCGATGGACTAACTTTCATTAGTCCCGCCCAGATAGAGAAATTTATGGAGGATCTACCGGTTGAAAAGTTCTTTGGAGTAGGACAGGTAACGGCAGCCAAGATGAAGAATATGGGATTGCACACCGGCGCCGATCTGAAGCGACTAACAGAACATGAATTAACTCATCGGTTTGGCAAAGTAGGAGGGTTCTACTACAAGATAGTAAGAGGTATAGATAACCGGCAGGTTCAGCCGCACAGGGAGACAAAATCTATGGGGGCAGAAGATACCTTTCCATATGACCTTACTACCATAGACGAAATGAGCGCAGAGCTGCAGAAAATAGCAGGAAATGTAGCCAACAGCCTGTTGCGGCATCAGCTGAAAGGCAGAACAATAACCCTAAAAGTAAAGTACAGCGACTTTAAGCAAATAACCCGAAGCTTTTCCTTTGCCAGGCCCGTTGCTGATTTCGAAACTTTGTTCGATACTGCAGTTGACTTGCTGGTAAAGAGCGACATCACCGATAAAAAAGTAAGACTACTGGGGATATCGATGTCGAACTTTGGTGAACAAAAACCACCTATGGTAAAGGGTAATAGCGTGCAGCTCGAGTTGTTCCCTTAGCTTTAGTTTTTCTTTGCCTTTACAGTATTATAACGGGTGCGGGTCTGTGTGAGTTTATACCTGTTATTTTCGAAATGATACAGTTTTGTGATGCGAAAACCAAAGCTATCTGCCGTACCTGTACGGTAGTGAACTTCATCAGGCACATTGATCGCAGTATCGAACCTGGATTCGCCGATGAAAACCTCGCGGCAAAAATCTCCCTCGGTTATTGTCTTCAGGTCGCTGAAGGGGAGTTGGTCTTTTTGCCGTTCCACCGCTGTTCCCCAATTATTGCACGGTGAACTCATATATCTGGAAGAAGGTGTATTGAGTACTTCTTTGAACTGTCCGCCAACAGGCGCATATATGATGAGGTTTCCCCATCCGGGGCCACCGGGGTTGTAACACTCTGTACGAATCTCGACACCATAGTTGTTCACTCCCAGCTTTATAGGCGCAATATCATGTGGCAGGTGCTGATAAGTGCCCAGGCAGCCCGCAAACAGGGTAAAGTTGGTAAGCCTCCATTTGTTTTTGTATAATTTAAATAACGCAAGGCTCATATCAGCGCCTTTACAATTACCCATATACATTTCGTTCAGGTAGCTGATATCATTCGTCTGGAAGGCCACCAATACATTGCGTCGCCCGCTATCGTCTTTAAAATACTTTACCTTAAATACTTCTGTAAGGTTACCTTCTTTACGGGGAAATAAATGTGGGTACTCATCATCTGCTTTATTAACCGGACAATCTTTACACCGCCAGATAGCTATGCCTTCACCAACGTATGGATGCTTCTCATCGTCATGAATGTCATAGTGATTGCCCGGAAATAGCTTGAATAAAGCTTCCTCGTCATTAAAGGGTTTTTTACACTCCAATCCCAGCACTCCAAATTTATCAGCTGTTGCACGAGGTACAAAATAATTGGGGGATGTCCAAATCGAGTCAACTGTATTTGACTCATTGAAGCTTCGCCTGCTGGAATGGTCAAATTGATAGGTCTTTTTCTTTCGCGTCTGCGCGGTAGAGTCTGCCAGAGACAGTAGCAGGGAGGTTAAAACAATTGCACCGATGGGGTACCTCATAAAAGAAGCTTATGCACCTAAAGTTATGTGGTTATTCTTTCAAATGTTGAATGAATAACCACACCAAACAATAACCTGTACTGTACATACCTAAACGCTCCAAACCTCGATTATCTGCTGAGCGTGTTCCTTGCTTTTTACCTTTTCTATTATGTGAGCGATCTTTCCTTTTTCATTGATAAGAAAAGTTGTACGCAATACGCCCATATAGGTAACACCAAACATCTTCTTCTGTGCCCATACACCATAGGCTTCTATTATTTTCTTGTCGGCATCTACCAGAAGAGGGAAGGTGAGTGAATGCTTGGTCTCAAACTTTTTATGGCTTTTAGCATCATCAGGACTAACTCCCAGAATCGCAATTCCTTTTTCTTTCAATACTGCGAAATTATCTCTCAGGTTGCATGCCTCAACAGTACAAGTTGGTGTACTGTCTTGCGGGTAAAAGTAAAGCGCTACCTTCTGCCCCTTAAAATCCTTTAGTGAAACTTTATTGCCGTCCTGATCTATTGTAGTGAATGCTGGTGCGGTATTTCCCGGTTGTAGTGTCATAAATTATCTTGTAAATGTTAGTTTGTATGCGCTTGAATTGCCATTCTCATCATCGGCCTTAAGCACAAACGTATGCTTGCCTTTGCTGCAATGCTCATCAAATTTATAGAAGAAAGCGCTACCGTGCTGCTCTACGCATACCCACTTATCGTCTATATAGCCATTAAATGTTTTTACCGATGTTGTCGCATCTTTTACAGTAAATAATATCTGTTTGGCCTTACTCATTATCGCGCCCTCCTTCTGTGCGCTCTTGATTACCGGCGGCACCGTATCTATAGCCAGCCAATAGGTACCAAAGTTGCGCACCGCAGCCTTATACCAGCCGTTATCATCAGTCTTTGCAGCTCTGCCATCCTCATCTTTACCATCTGTATACATCAGCACCACTTTACTCCTCAGAGCAAACGATATAAGCTTGTTAGGCTTTATCATCAGGTCGAAATTGTGATGAAGGGGTACGTAAGAATAGTGGATACCAAATTTATCAGATAACCCATCTCCTGATCTTCTATTGAGCACAAAATGTATGTCGTCATACAGTTGTCTTTCGTCGAGGGAAAAAGCTATGTCGTTGTCCTTGTAGCTGTTTACTTTATTTACCGCAAACAAGGTACCCGCAGTATTTACAGACTGTGCTGCAGTAGGCTTGGTGGATCTTATATAAAACGGCACTCTTGTTTCATTGTTCCTGTCATCAGTCAGCACTATTTCTATCTTGTGGGCTTTACCGTCACTTATGTCGAGCCTTCCTTTACTCCCGTTCAGGTTACTAAAGATCCCATTCAACTGATTGCCCGGTAATTGAAACAGACTTTGCACCCATTTCTTATAGAGTTCTTTTGTTCTATAGTCGGCATAAGCGTTTATATAACGTGTCTCATCGTAGCCAATATCATCAAGTGTCACCTGTACCTGTAGTTTGTCATCCATATACAGTTGTGCAGTGTAGAAGGTAAGGCTATTGTCACTGCCATTCATAAAGTCGTCGGCATTGATACCTATACCTATCATGCCGGGCAGCGGACCTGTAAATGTGTCCAGCAAGCCTTTTACGGGCCTGGCCACAATATTGTTGTTGGTAACTTTAATGAAGAGTGGAGTCGACTCATAGATGTTGCCGGTGTCGATAGCAATCTCCTTTATTAAAGGGGCTATGTTATCAACTATGGTCAACCCGAACAACTCGGGGTTCAGCGGATGTTCAGTTTTGCTATTCCTTATCTCAAAATGCAAATGAGGCGCTGTTGATGCACCAGTGTTGCCCGACCACGCAATCTGATCTCCTTTCTTTACCGGGAACTGAGATGGAGTGAGTTGAAGGTCCACATCCCACCGTTGCTTTTCATACTGCTTATCTTTTACGTACTTCTGTATGGCAGGACTGAAGTTATTCAGATGTGCATACAGGGTAGTGTAGCCATTTGGATGTGTAATGTAGAGTCCGTGACCAAACCCACCTTTCTCCATTTTTATCCTGGATACATAACCGTCACCGGCTGCGTGTACAGGCTCATTTTCTTCGCCTTTTGTTTTTATGTCTATTCCACTATGAAAGTGCCCTGGTCTGCATTCCCCGAAGTTGCCGGCAAGAAAAATGGGTATATCCAATGGGTTCCTGAAGTAGTCTTGAGGATAAGCCGGAATATTCTGTATTGTGCTTTTCTGGGCCATAGCAAAAGCCGGCAGTAACAGCAAAAGGGGGGATATCGTTTTGAATATGTTCATAATTGCTTTTAGTAATACTGCAATGCGCTAACTATTATAGCAGCTTTGCCTGTATATTATTAAACCTGTTTAGGAAGTCCTCACGCGCGCCACGCGATAGCGGGATCTCTATTTTATTAGACATAATAATGATGCCCGGTGCTTCATATCTCACCACACAATTAAGATTAATGATGTAGGACCGGTGCACATTGCAGAATGGAAATCCATCCATGAGGTAGCTGAACTTGCCAATATTGTTTGAGCTTAACAGTTCTCCGGTCTTGGTGACCACTTTAGTATAGTTGGTAACAGCCTCCAGGTATATGATATCATTAAAATCGAAATAATTTACCCCCTTGCCATTAGGTATACCTATTTTGGAATTGGCCAGTTGCACAGGGGCACTTGTATTATGTCTAGCTGTCTTTTTGTTCTTTATACGCTCTATAGCTTTATCCACTGCGGTACTCAACTCTTTATCGCCAATAGGTTTGATAATGTAGCCCGTAGCAGAGAATTTAAATGCTTCAAGGGCAAACTCGGTGTAGGCTGTTACAAATATTATCTCCATTTCATGTGCCGGCAATAACTTAAGTATATCCATACCATTTTTGCCACCAATGGAAATGTCAAGGAAGAGAATGTCGGCTTTAATTACTCTCAGTGCATCCAGGCCCTCCTTCCAGGAAGTGTAGGTACCTATGATCTCTATATTGTTGTACAATCCTTTTATGCTTTCGGTAAGTAGTCCAATAGCATACTCTTCATCGTCTATGATTATACAGGAAAAGGTGTTAAACATCAGGATAGTGATTTAATTTTCAGTTGAACAATTGTACCGGTCAATGGAAATTGCTTATCAATATATTCAATTTCTATTTTCATCTTTTCATATTTATTGAATATATCTATCAGATCTTTAATAAGCTCACTACCATATGATTCTTCTTTTATAAAGTGATCTCCGTCCTGCTTTTTAGGCTGCAATCTACCAACACCATCATCTTCAATATTACATATAAGGATACCGCTTTCGGCCACTAACTTAAATTCTATTAAGAGATTACCTTTCTCGGTTTTGGGCATCAGTCCGTGATTGATGGCATTTTCAACTATGGGCTGTAATAACAACGATGGAATGTTGGTGGTTGTTTTAACCGAGGTGTCAACTGCGATGGTAAAGTCGAATTTATTCTTAAATCTAGCTTGTTGCAGTTCAATGTAGTTGGTAAGGTTTTTTACTTCTTCCCCAATGGTCACCAATCTGTTTCTGGACGACTTAATGTATGAACGCAGCAGATGGGAGAACTTGTAGATGTGATTATATGCGTCGTCGAGCTTACCTGTTTTTATGAAATAGAGGGCCGCAGTCAATGAATTAAATATAAAATGCGGGTTGATCTGTGAGTAGACCGATTTAAGCTCCAGTTCCAGTTTTGCGTTTTTTTGAGCTTCATTTCTAGTAACTATTCTCTTGGTAACAATGACAATAAGATAGATCGTTGCTATCAATAGAAAGAAGCCACTTATCCATAGTATCCTTTGGGTCACTGTTTGCTCATACCATTCCGGCACTACATAAATAACAATGTCGGTAACATCACTTCGCCATTGTTTATCGAAAGCAACTATACTCAGCGTGTAGTACTTTCCCGGGGCCATTTTGGGTAATAGCAACTCGTCATTGTCAAGCTCTATCCAAGGCGATTGTTCCCCCTTTAACCGGTAACGATATTTTACGATGCCATATCCGGTGGGGTTTATTACATCAAAAACCAGCTTACGATTCTTCTTTTGCAGATTCAATGTATCATTAATTCCAACGCCACTTACAGATCCATTGTAAGAAACAGTCATTTTATGATCGAGGAAATATTTCTTTACACTGCTGTCATAATGATCGAAATCGGGTAGCGTTATCTCAAATATGCCCTTGTCCGTTTTAAGTAACACCATCTTGCCTGACACCTGCAGATCATAGACAAATTTGTATTGCATACCTTTTACGTTGGGATACAGCACAGGCGATGAAAATTTGCCGGGACCTTCAATTTTACTGAATAAGATACCAAACGCATCACTGGCAATGATCAGATCCTGATGGAGGCATATTTTGGCATTATCAAGAATGTAGTTGTCAAACATGCTGTGATAAGGTTTAAGCATGTCTGTCAGGTAGATCAAACGATCGTTCTCTTGTATGAAAATATTACCAAATCTATTCTCAATAATGATCTTTTTAATGTTATTGATCGTTCTTTTTTCAAGAGCGGCTCTATCAATGGTATACAGTATCCTATTGTCTTTGTACATCAATATTCTCCGGTTATTGTACACCACGAACATGTGTCTGAGCGAATCATAGGCGATACCGTCATACCTGTTTTGCTCTATCCGGTAGGCAGATAGTTTGTCTCCATCAATGGTAGTTTTAGTGAAACCCTTGATGTTAGATATGGCCAACATGCTGGTCTTGTCATATACAATTGCATCCCGCCCACCGCCTATGCCCATTTCTGTAGCATCCAACGTTTTGTTATCTATAACATAGGTATGAAGCTTGTTTAGCAGTATAGAGCGGCCGGCGTCAAGTGGAACAACTTTGTAGGCCTCCATGATGCGTGTTTCTTTCTCCTGTACAACATCCCCATTTACAATTTTGTACAATGTGCCTGTTCCCTCATTGTACCAAAAACCTACGCTGTCGGAAATACTACCCAGGTACTTTGCATCTTCAATTACCGTTACTTTTTTATGAAAAAAAGTATCATTATTCCCCAGGAACAACACGCCCTGTGCATTAGTTGCAAATATTCGGTGCCAGAATGAATCATTGAGTTCAAACGTTATCTTATTTCGGTTTGACCTATCTATACCAGTATCAATTGCGATCTTATTGACAACACGTGCAGCGCTGTCAAAATAAAATATATTGTGATCTGTGATGGCAGTTATACGGGATTTCGACCCTCCCAGTAGTTTGATATTGCCCGTACTATCTAATATGATCTTTCTGTAGGTCTGATCAGCAGGATCTAATATCTCGATGTAGTTCTTATTGTAATCATAAGAGAAAAAGCAGCGCCCAATAGATCCATACCTGGCATCGTGGATACGGGGTAATAGTTCGGTTTCCTTACCATTATAGTTTTTGACTTTGCCCAGAAGGCTTGAGTTGACGCCTTTCTCTGATACTTCAAGTGAATAGAAATTGCCATCGTTGGCAAAGGTGATTAGGTGATCATTCTTATCCAGACTGATCACCTCTCCATATTTGGTGATCTTTTGGGTGTATACAATACTGTCGTTTCGTATGAAACAGAATAATTGCTCCGGCCGGTTGGTAAAAGAAGTAATAAAAGCCAACCCACCTTTGTAGTCATAAATACCCCGGGGATAAAATACACCCATATCTGGTGGGGTTACTACATTGCGGGCGATGTTATTATATATGTAAGTAAGGTTGTCGCTGATTGAAAATAGCCACATCCTCCCCTTTTTATCTTCGTAGAGGTTCCAGGTGTCTTTATTTATGAAACCTTTATTGAGGTCGAACCCCATAAGGTTGTAGCCATTGTATTTAACCACCCCCTTATCGGTGGCTATCCACAGGTAACCCAGATGATCTATAGTGAGGTTATAAACGTTATTTGAAGGAAGATCGTTATATATATTCAGGTTAAAACGAGACGATTCCTGGCCATTGCTCACTGCAACAAACAAAGAAAATAGTATAATTAATATAGAAGTGAGTATGCGGGTCAACAAAGGAAGTTTATGCAACCGGAGATATTAGTACAAAATTACTCTTTTAGGCATGTATCTGTATATAAATGCGAAGATTTACAACAGATTTTGTACCGAATGCACGCACTTTTCTTAACCCGAGCAGAAGTTAAGTTAGGGTTAAAACGAGCTATAATATTTTTCTAAATAGATTATAGGGGTATCTTTGCCCGCATTCAGCATTTACATAAATAAAAGCAAATATAAGATCAATGAGGAAATTGTGTCTGTGGGTAGGTTTGTTTATAGTAGCAGCTTTGTCAACTAATGTAGTTGCTGCGGGGGAGAGCGGGGGAATTAACGACGAGGTAAGGGTACAGGAGTACTTCCACTCCATTTACGATCATATAGATTTTACAAATTCGGCTAAACTCTCTTACGAGGTTTTTGCCAATGCATATAAGGGTTATCTGAACCTTAAATATGCCGGTTTGCTCAATACTGCCAAAGAAATCATCTCTATCTGCGATTTTAATCTTCCATCATCAGAAAAGAGGTTGTGGGTTATTGATATAGTTTCAGGTAAAGTACTGTTCAACACATTGGTGGCACATGGTATGGGCTCGGGTGAGGAGTACGCGCAATCGTTTTCTAATGATGAGAACTCGCACCAGAGTAGCCTGGGTTTTTATGTAACCGGCACTACCTACAATGGCGAGCACGGTATTTCTCTTCGCCTTAATGGCATGGATAATGGCTTTAATGATGCTGCGCTCAGCAGGGGTATTGTGGTGCATGGTGCCGGTTATGTAAGCGAAAGATATATTGCAGGTAATTCAAAACTGGGCCGTAGTTGGGGTTGTCCTGCTGTTTCTGATAAATTGAAATTACCTATCATTAAGGCTATTCAAGGTGGTACTTGTCTGTTTATCTCTCATTCCGACAACTATTACCAGCGCACTGCTTATTGGTTGAATAAGAAGTTGGAGCATCTTCCCGAAAACGCAGTTATGGCCAATATCAACTTCATGGAAGTTTTGAGACCGTAAGAGAGCATCGCTTAATCATACATCCGATACCTTCGGCATCGTTTCCAAATTGTTTTCAGATATTGCTATATACATCTGATACCTTCGGCATCACAATATGACTACACTTTCATATGTGGTAGTTGTGGTATATTACTTTACCAAAGTCACATCGCCCCGCATGTTGCCCTCTTTGCCATACCGGTCTATATAGCCTATGTGCCAGTAGTATGTACCGATGTCGGCCTGTTTATGATTATAGGTGCCATCCCATCCCTCTTTTATATTCTGGCCGAAATATACCTGTTCCCCGTATCGGTTGAATACCCGGAAGAAATTGATAGACCTGTAACCAATAGCAATAGGGCGGAAAATATCATTTAGTCCATCGCCATTTGGTGAGAAGCCAGTGGGTACAAAAAAAGCAGCCTGATCAACGACCCACACATTCATACTGTCTATGCCGATGCAACCATATGCACTCTTAACCTTTACCGTGTAATGGTATACGCCCGTATCGGGGAAATATCCCTCGGCATTGCCCAAGCTGAATTTTGATAAGTAGATGGGCGGTGTCCATTCATATTCTACGCCTCCTGTAGCATTGAGTACAACGGTTTCACCTTTCACAATTATGGTATCATTGCCGGCATTGGGTTTAAATATTTCCACTACCACCTGGTGTACGGTTGTGTCTATGCAATTCTTTTGGTTGCCGGCCACTAATGTTACATTGTAAGTGCCGCCATTCACATAGGTATGTGTAGGGCTTTGACGTAATGCTGTATCACCATCACCAAAGTTCCAGTTCCATGTATTTATATTGCCTGTTGTGCTCACTGTTTGGTCAATAAATGACAGCTCCGTGCCCGGACAATGCTTGCCCGTGTCATCGAAGGCGGTAAAGAATACAGGGAATATTTTCACCTTTTTCTGTATACTATCGGCGCAAGGTGTGCCGGGGTTAGCCACCAACTTTACGGTGTAAACGCCGGTATCGGGGAAAGTATAGGTAGGCTGAAAGACGCTTGATGTATCGGTAAAGACACCTGCCACTCCAAAATCCCACAGCCAGGTATTGCCGCCCTTGCTTGTGTTTACAAAGTCTATGTTGTGGTTGGTGCAGTTGATCTTGTATATAGCAGGATCATTAGTAAAGTAGGGCATATCTGCTACCACAGCCTTAGAGCAATCGGTAACTACAAACTGGAACTCCCTGTGAATTGTATTGATAAGCACGCCATTTCGCCACTCACTGCAACATACTGTAACCAGGTAGCGCCCCATGCGCAATGGTGTAGCAGTGATAATGCCTGAAACGGGGTCGATAGCCAATGGCGGACTACCCGTGAGTGGATTGTAATAAGAATAAGGTGGATGCTTGTACGCTACACTCTTGTATGGCGGAGGATCGGGAATAGCATTATCGTCCAGTCCATTGGGTGCATCATAAGAGTCGCAAAGCATATAGCTAAGGGAATCACCATCCACATCGGTAGCGGAATTATTATAGAACAGCGGTGTATTTACGCAAATGATCTCGGGCGGGAAATTGTTGAAAACGGCACTGGTGTTAGTAGGTACAGTTAGATCAGAGGGTATTTCACAGAAATACGTAGCGCCTGTATAATCTGCATTGAGGATGTTGATCACATCACCATTGCGGCAGCAGCGCTGGTAGGCCACTGTATATTTTTTATGATTGCGTGGCAGCATGAAGGTGATATTAAAGGTCTTGGTCTGCACGCACATTGCCGGGGGATTGGTGATACAGGCTATATCATAATTAGGCGGTATCTTGACCGAAGTGGCATATTGCGCGGAGTCGAAATAGATCCTGGTGCTGTCCTCATCATATACTACAAAATAGGCCGGATTATCTCTGTTTATCGCTTCAGGGGAGCCGTGCAGGCAGTCTTCATAAATGGTAAGTGTGATGCGGTAATTATTGCCACCGGCAACACTATTGAGAAACTTATAGGTCATCTCGCCACCTATTATATGAGAGGCAAACGTAGGGTAGCTTACTGCCAGTAACAGCAGCAGAGTAGATATGATGGTGCTACAATGCCTACGCATATATAAGAAGGGTATTATATCAAGTTAAAAGTCAAAACCTGCCTGCTGGTAGGCAGGGTCAAAACCTAAAAGTGGTTGAACGATATTCTGTCTAGCCAACACATGAATACTTTTTAACTTAAAGCCTTTTAACTAAGTTACTACATAAACGAATAACAGGTAATAATATTATGTACTTTTACAAAAACTCAGTATTTATATTGAGAAAAGTCCTGAAATCAACTTTTGCCTTTATACTTATGAAACCTTATAGGCTTATCATTACAGTGTTGTGTGTCACTTTAAGTTTTATCACCAATGCACAAATAATTACCACATTTGGCGGGAATGGCCTGTCCACACCAAATAGCGGAGATAACGGGCCTGCTACTGCAGCTGTTATAAATTACATTGGTGGCGAATGTTTCGATAAACATGGTAATTACTACGTAACAACGGCTAATGTAGGAAATACTGTTCGCCGAATAGATAATACAGGAATTATCACAACCATTGCAGGAACTGGTATTGCAGGATATTCGGGAGATAATGGTCCTGCCACTGCCGCTAAACTAAAAAATCCCCAGGGCGTTGTTTGCGATACTGCTGGCAATATTTTTATTG
>CANBQQ010000022.1 GCA_947371715.1 Flavipsychrobacter stenotrophus | reverse complement strand
GGTAGCGCAGATCGTTACCTATGGTACCATGGCCGCCAAGAGTAGTATCAAAGACGTAGCCCGCACGCTCGATCTGCCGCTATCAGAAAGTAACCTGCTGGCCAAGCTGGTGCCTGAGCGCCCGGGTATCAATCTTAAACGATTGATACTGGCCGATATAAAAGGAGAGGGTGGACTGGAGCAGAAAGAAGGACTGGGTGCCGATGAAATGGACGGGGTGAACCGGCTACGTGCTATTTACAACGAACCTACCCTGCATGGCGAGGTGCTGCATGCCGCAGTAAAGCTGGAAGGATCTGTGCGTAACACCGGTATACATGCGGCGGGTATCATCATTGCCCCTAGCGATCTTACCGATCTCTTGCCGGTATTTATGGTGAAGGATGTGGATGCCCTCATCACCCAGTACGAAGGGAATGTGATCGAGAACGCAGGTGTTATCAAGATGGACTTCCTGGGGTTAAAGACCCTTACCATCATCAAAGATGCGCTTGCACTCATCAAGAGAAATTACGACATAGAGATCGATATAGATACCATACCGCTCGATGACGAACTGACCTATGAGCTCTACCAGAACGGAGAGACCAATGGTACGTTCCAGTTTGAAAGTGCCGGTATGCAAAAGCACCTTATCGCGCTTAAGCCCGATAAGTTCGATGACCTTATTGCCATGAACGCTCTGTATCGTCCCGGCCCTATAGAATATATCCCTAACTACATCAAGCGTAAGCACGGGCAGGAAGAGATAGTCTATGATGTGCCGGATATGGAGGAGTACCTGGGAGATACTTATGGTATCACCGTGTATCAGGAGCAGGTGATGTTGCTGTCGCAGAGTCTTGCCGGTTTCAGCAAGGGCGATGCCGACGTACTGCGTAAGGCCATGGGTAAGAAGCAGAAGGCAGTACTGGATAAGATGAAGGGGCAGTTCATTGAAGGTGGTGGCAAAAAAGGCCATCCTGCCGATAAGCTGCAAAAGATCTGGACCGACTGGGAGGCCTTCGCACAATACGCCTTCAATAAATCGCACTCTACCTGTTATGCATTGGTGGCCTATCAAACGGCATACCTCAAGGCGCACTATCCGGCAGAGTATATGGCGGCGGTACTGAATAACCAGGGTAATATTGAAAAGATAAAGTTTTACATGGAAGAGTGCCAGCGCATGGAATTGCAGGTACTTGGTCCGGATGTAAATGAGAGTTTAAAGGGCTTCGCCGTGGCCAAAGAGAATGTGGTTCGCTTTGGTATGAATGCCATTAAAGGGGTGGGTGAAGCAGCCGTAGAAGATCTTATAGCTGAGCGCGAAGCCAATGGTCCATATGTTTCTGTTTACGATCTTATTAAGCGCGTTAACCAGCGCACGGTCAACAAGAAATCATTGGAAAGCCTGGTGCTTGCTGGTGCATTAGATTGCTTTACAGACATGCACAGGGCACAGTATTTCTATGCTCCTGCCAATGATCCGATAACCGGTATGGATAGGCTGGTGCGCTTCGGCAACCAGTTTCAGGCCAGTTCTTCAGTAGCTACCAACAGTCTGTTTGGTGAGTCTGCTATGCCTGAAGTAAAGCCACCAATAATGCCGCCATGCGATAAGTGGGGTCTCCCCGAATTGCTGGACAGAGAAAAAGAAGTGGTAGGTATCTATCTATCCGCCCATCCGCTCGATGGCTTTAAGTTCGAGATGGATAACTATGGCATTACACAGGTCCGCGATCTGGAAGAAAATAAAGGCCGTCCGTTGCGTATAGCGGGCTACATAACTGATGTTGGCCACATGACCTCTAAGAAGGGTTCTAAGTTCGGTAAGTTCACCATCAACGACTATAGCGGCAACTACGAGATCATGCTCTGGGAAAAGAGCTACGTGCAATATGGCAACTACCTCGTCAATGGCCAGAAGCTACTCATACAGGGCACTTACGATGAACATAAATACCGCCCCGGCGTTATGGAGTTCTCCATAAGTAACATGCTCCTGCTCGATGAGATCCGTAAAGTATGGACCAAGAAGGTGAGCATCTACATCCCCATGGAAAAGGTAGATGAGTTGTTTGTTAGCTTCATAGAAAAGAACGTAAAGACATACCCCGGCAATACCGAGTTATACATATACATAGCCGATGCTGAGACCAGCTATGCCGTAAAACTAAAGTCCCAAACCCTTAAAATGGAGCTCAACGACGAAATGATCCAATTCCTCCAGGAAACCGATTATATCAAATATGCGCTCGATAAAGTGTAATTGTTAATATGATATTCGCTTCGTAGATAGGCCTTATCAGCAAAAGTTAAATTGTTAGTAACTATGTGAATACCTTATACTACTATTATACCAAACTATTTACACCCCGTCGATTAATGAATTAACTTTGTGCTTTCAAAACAACATAAACAATTTTAAAAACATAGAATATGGCAGCAGTATATACCGATTCGAATTTCGAAGCGGACGTATTAAAGGCAGACAAATTGACCGTAGTAGATTTCTGGGCACCATGGTGTGGTCCGTGTTTGCAGTTAGGCCCAACCATCGATGCTTTGTCTAAAGAATATGAAGGCAAGATCAATGTAGGTAAGCTTAACGTGGATGAGAATCCTAACGTATCAGTTAACTACGGTATCACCAGCATACCATGTGTATTATTCATTAAAGATGGTAAGGTTGTAGACAAGCAATTGGGCGCAGCACCAAAGAATGTATTTGATAAGAAAATACAGAAGCTGATAGCTTAATTTTCTTTAGACCTGCAAAAGAATAGGTTAGTTTGTACTTAAGCCCTCCTCGCATATAATGTTAGGAGGGCTTACTAGTCTCTTATTGGTAATTTGATTGATTTTTTTGAGTTACAGAGCGAATCAGACCTTGAGGCGGGAGGGTTATGTTTTTAATAACCTGCAGTTAAAATAACGAGATGTATAAATATGTTATCGATAAGTAGTTTTAAATTAATGCTTAACAATAAAATTATTTTGTGTTATTGACAGCTTATTCACAACAGGTAAATTTGATGAGATTAGGGCCAAAGTATTGTTAATACTGATTTCCGTCATTTTTTTTATAGGTATTAGTTTGCTTTGGCAATAGAGTTGACCAAAGATAATTCCGCTCTACCGCCCGATTACGTCCAATTTTTATAAATTTTCTTTACTATTCCAATTTCATTATTTATCTTTACGGCAACTAGGGTAGGTAAGCAACGAAAACAGAGTACTGTTTTTGTTTGGTTATTATTGTTTTAACGGTGGTAGTGAGTGTGTTTCTGGTCAGTTTTTTCAATATTCCTTCCTTACATAAAGGCCGCGAAACCTTTGATTATATTGCGTTTCCGACTTTTTTATTTTTAAATACGAATTAGATATAAAATCTTTACTAAATAAAATTAGTATGAATATGAAGAGTACTTATTTTGCATTGTCATTATTCCTAACGGCATCTTCTTTGTCTCATTACGCTAGTGCACAGCATACCGAATCTCGCATTCGTCCTGTTGTGCCATACGAGCAATCAAAGCTGTCTGCGCCTCCGGGAATGGTGTATGTTCCGGGTGGTACGACTATTATCAAGTATAGTCAGCAGGCATCAGACAGCAACTCTGTAAAGAAAGTAAGTTTGAGTTCTTATTTCATTGATAAGACCGAGGTTACCAATCAGCAGTACAGGCAGTTCATTGAGTGGGTTGTTGACTCAATTGCAATTACTAAGTACCTGAAAGATGAAGATAAATTCTTTAAGGATAATAAGGACGAACCAAAAACTGCTGAAGTAAAGCCAGGAGATTCGACTAGTCCTGCTCCTGTTGCTGCAGTAAGCAATGGTCCTCTTAGGCGTATCAACTGGGCTCGTGTAGATCACAAGTCTCTTTTTGAGAACGAAGACTACAAAGAGAGGCTGAAGCCAATGCTGGACGAAAAAGGTCAGGTAAAGAGAGATTCAATCTTCTTTACTTACAGATACCTTAGATCAGCAGGTACAAATCCAAAATTGAAAGTTGGATCTTATGCTACTGCTACAGTAAATGTTTTCCCTGACGAAGAAATATGGGCAAAGGATTTTCCTAATGCACAGACAGACATATTGGTTGAAAATTACTTTACCAGCGAACCATATGAGGATTACCCGGTTGTAGGTGTAACATGGCCACAGGCAAATGCCTTCACTTACTGGCGTTCTCAGAATGCCAGCAGCTTCAGTAATGTAGCTGACTACATGAAGAGTTACCACCTTTCATATAGCCTGCCATCAGAAGCACAGTGGGTATATGCTGCACAGCAAGATATGAAGGCGGTTGCTAAGGCGGCTCCGGTAGAAGAGAAAAAAGAAGAAGCTAAAGAAGAGAAAAAAGGTAAAAAGAAGAAAGCAGCTGCGGAAGAAAAGCCTGCTACTACTGATGCCGCAACTACTCCTGCTGTAAACGACGATCCAAATTCAAGCTGGACATCAACCGCAGCAAAGACTGTTGATAATTCAGCAGCACTTCAGGTAGATAGCAATGCTTTGTTCTACGATCCGATTGTTGCTGATGAAAACAATGTTGTTGGTTCTGACAAGAAAGGTCTTACTGCAAACTTTAAGCAGGATGAAGGTGAATTGACAGGTGATGGTTCAGCATTTACTGTTCCGGTAATGTCTTACACTCCTAACGAATTTGGTATCTATTGTATGAGCGGAAACGTTGCTGAGTGGACAAAAGATGCATACAGCCCGTCTACTTTCGCTTTTGTATCTGATGTAAACCCTGTATTGTCTTACGATGCAGATTCTACAGACGGTGAGCCAATGAGGCGTAAAGTAATTCGTGGTGGTTCATTTAACAGCCCCGCGAAAGATCTTGGACCATATGCACGTGCTTATGAACTACAGGAAACTGCACATAGCTATATAGGATTCAGGTGTGTAATGGGTGCTCCGGAAATTCTGAGCAAAATGACCGCTACACGTAAAAAATCTAAAAAGAAATAAATCTCAACTAAGTACAATAACCTTTATTACATCCTCTAAAATTAAATTAATCCATTAAAATTTATTGAATTATGAGCAGTAATCCTCAAAAAAGCAAAAAAATAGGTCTTAATTCAGTCATCTCATGGGGTGCGAGTGTCGTTATCGTTGGTTTGATGTTCAAGATCCTTCACTTAAAGGGTGGTGAGATCATGATCGCTGTCGGTCTTTTGACGGAGTCAGTATTGTTCGCGATAATGGGATTTGCAGCAATAGGTTCAGATGCTGCACCTGCTGATGCTCATGATGATAAGAAGAAAGATTCAGGTCTTGATGATCTGTTGGCAACTGCTATCAGCCCTGCAGTAATTCAGAAATTGAGCAAAGGATTTGAGCAGTTCAATAAAACAGTTGAGTCAGTTAATGCAGTGGCTAACACTGGTGCTATAGCTCAGAACATGTTCAAGGAAATTGAAGCTGCTACAGGCGACATCAAGAAGTTCCGCGATAACGTTTCTGCTATCGGTACAAGCTTCGATGCATTTGGTAAGACTTTACAGTCCATCAACCAAATGTCAGTTGCTTCATCTACAATGTTGAAGGATTTCGAAACTGCAAGCAAGGGTATGCAGGTTTATGCTAAGAACATGACTGAAGTGAATGCAAGCTTCGACACGTTCAGCAAGACACTTCAGGCTATCAATTCAATGACTGTTTCTTCTCAGTCTATGTTGAAGGAATTTGAAGCTGCTACTAACGGTATGAAGGCTTACAACAAGAATATCACTGATCTGAGCAAGGTATATCAGGCGCAGCTTGATGCATTCAGAAAGAACTAATCTAATCCCATTATTTCAATAAAACTAATTATAAAGCATGGCAGGAGTAAATGAAACCCCCCGGCAAAAAATGATGGGTATATTGTATCTAGTATTGCTTGGTCTTGCAGCTACTACAGTAACCGAAAAAGTTCTTCAATCATTCAGAAATCTGACTGTAGGCCTTGAGGCATCTACTAGCAATGTTCAGACATCTATTGATAAGGCTTTTGCATCATTTGCAGCATCAACACTTAAAGATGACCCAACGCGTGCTAAACCATTCTGGGATAAAGCGCAGAAAGTAAAGGCAGCAGTTGCTGATCTTGATAAGTATATTACAGATACCAAAGCAATATTTGAAAAAGAGTGCGGTGGTTTTGACGAAGCAGAAGGTGATTACAAACAGCGCGATAACGTTGAAATTTCTCCAAACGTCATGATCCTTCACGGTCGTGCAAAAGAATTGAAAAAGAAGATCGCTGAAACAAAAGCACTGATCCTTGCTCAATTGGATGAAAAAGATCGTCCGGGCTTTAAAATGGCTTTGAATGCTGATGATCCGTTGAAAAGAAAAGGCGAATTGCAGAAGGAATGGGCTGATACCTATTTTGGTGATGGTATTCCTTTGACAGCAGCGTTCACAGCATTGACTAAGATCGAAGCTGACCTTAAGACTACCGAGTCTGAAGCGATCAAGAAGATCCTGGGTGATGTTACAAAAACTGACCTCGTATTGGATCAGTATGCGGCACTTGCTGTACCTACAACCAGCAGTTACGTATTGGTAGGTCAGCCATATTCTGCTGAAGTTTTCCTTACAGCATTCAGTAATTCATTGAATCCTGATATCACTGTTGGTGGTCAGAAATTGAATGTTACAGGTGGTAAGGGTACTTATACAGTTAACACTTCACACGAAGGTGAATTCAAATGGTCTGCTACGCTTCACATGAAGAAAGCTGATGGTTCAATTGGTGAATGGAAAACACCGGAAGTTTCTTACCGTGTTGCTAAGCCATCTGCAGTAGTATCTCCTGACAAGATGAACGTTTTCTACATTGGTTTGGATAACCCGGTATCAGTTTCTGCACCAGGTACGCCAGCTGAAAAGTTGAAAATAACCATGAGTGCAGGTTCTGCTAAGAGTGCAGGTGCACCTGGTAAGTACCTTGTAAATGTAACTACTTCAGGTACTGTAAAGGTGAGTATCTTCGGTGAAGATGGTACCGGCAAGCAGGTTAAGCTTGGCGAATCAGATTTCCGTTGCAAGCGCTTGCCTTCTCCCCACGCTAAGTTTGCAGGAAAGGGTGGTGGTAATGTACCGCGCGCTCAGCTTACTTCTGCTGACAGGATATTTGCAGCATTGGAAGATTTCGAATTTGATACTAAGTTTGTTATCGGTCACTTCAAGTTGTATGTTCAGAAGCCACGTCAGGATCCACAGATCCTGGAGTCAAGCAACATGATGCTTACAGCGCCAATGAAAGCAGCTCTGACAGGTGCAATAGCTGGTACTAAGGTTTATTTTGACGAAATTTTTGCAACAGGTCCTGACGGTATCAAACGTCCTTTGGAACCGATCATATTTACTGTGCAGTAATTGAATATTAAATTATTTTTTATGAAGAAGAGTATAATCTTTGCAGTTCTGGTTCTTTTATGTGTTGGCATCAGCAGTGATGTTATGGCTCAGAAGAAGAAGAAAAAGAAGCCTGCTAAAACTGAAAAAACTACCCCGGGTGCATCAACAACAGATGCTACTCCTCCGCCTCCGGCGCCAGTGGCCGATGCAGGTATCCCTGCTGAGGATACCGGTATTGCTACATCTGATGGAATTGTTGCAGAAGCAGATTCTTTCGACTTCACAGCTATAGTATTGGATACAGCTAAGCCAACGGATGGTTACATCAAATTGTCAACGCTTAGAGGTGCAAAGCCATTTCCTTTTCCGAAGGAAGATAAGAATACTGTAAAGTTCTACAAGCGTATCTGGAGAGAGATCACTACAACAGATTCTGAGAACAGGATCTTCTCTATCCCTAACGAAACTTTGATACAGTTCATCATGGATGGTATCAAGGCCGGTAAGCTGGTTGCTTATGAAGACGAGAACTTCAAAAAGAAATTAAGCTATGTTAAGGTAATGGGCCGTTTCCGCGACAGTTCTATCGTTACGCTTACCGACACTACAACCGGTGAGATGACAGGTACTAAAACTGTTTTGAATGATTTCAACCCGGATTCAGTTACTAAGTTCGAGCTCAAGGAAGATATATTCTTTGATAAGGTACGTGGTCGTGTAGTTACTGAGATCATCGGCATAGGCCCATTGAAGAAGAACAAGACCACAACTGGTGTTGACATCGGAGATACGCATCCTTTCTATCTTAACTTCAAGCAGTGCCGTGCATTGTTTGCAGCAAGAGAAGTTGTTGATCCGCAAAGGGATATTTACAACATCAGCTATGATGATATCTTTATTCAGCGTGCATTTAAGTCTGTCATCACAAAGGAATCAAATCCTGCGAACATGAGGATCAAGGATAAGTATCCTGACAGAGAGCGCCAGATCAAGGAATCTAATCGTATCGAGCGTGAGATCGCACGTTACAAGAGGAACCTCTGGAAATTCTCTTAATACTGAAATGATATTTATGAAAGGTGTGTCTGTAAAGACACACCTTTTTATTTTGGATCAATAGTTGCCGCTAATTACAATATCCACATAGTGTTATTAAATAGTTTTGCGGCTGTTTTCATTAATGTCGATATTGTACCGGTATCCTAAATAATATAGATGAACAAACTATTTATTACGTTTTTATTGTTGGTGCAAGGCTTAAGCTTGCAGGCACAGTCTACTTTCAAGTGTGGTTGGACAACCTATAAAACGGCAATGATCGTTCATGAATATACTTATAGCTACACCTATTCAGACAGTTTTCGCTTGTATCTTGCAGATAGTACAAAAACTTTTATCGCCCCGGATAGTGCTGCTACATTGACTATTTCTTATCCATTCAGGGATAACAATAAATATCAGACTGCTAATTATTACAATGCCAGAAAGAGGCTCGCGAAGACCGAGGAGTACAAGGATAATCTTGTGCAGGTGATGAAAGAGTACAAGTATGATGACAAGAACAGGAAGATCTATCAGTACGAAGACAATAGGCTAAACAGTAACAATTTCAAGAAGACCTATGACTACTCAACTGATAAGAACGGAGATTTTATAGTGAGTGAAGTGTCCTACTTTAATGGCCGGGTTGAGTTTTATACGAAGACATACTACGATAAGAACAATGTGCGCTATAAGGAGATAAGGCTCAATGATAATAATAAAGATGTTGTACACGTAGAGAACTTCTACTACAACGCAGCCGGAAAGCTGAAAGAGCGCACTGTATTTTTTCCTGAGTTCAAAGTAACTAAAAAGTTCCAGGAGCCGGGTGGTGATGTACCTGTAAAATGTTACAAATCGCAGGTGGTGAATATACCTGAGAAAGTAACATTGGGCACTAAGATATCTTACCTTAAGAAACTATTGTATAAAAATAACGGAGCTTTACTGGATCAGGATTGCCATGAATTTGAATACAGGTTTTTCTCATCAGATTGTGAAGTGATAATTGGTACGACCAAGGTCAACAATGTAAAGCAGGTTATCTTCCGCTACAAAGAGCGGGTTAATGGATAGTTACCAGGGACCTTTCATTTCCCACACGCTCATTTTTTTGATTTATTGCTAACACTTTAATCAGTAACTTGCATCATCATTCTGATACGGGTTATTATATAATATTATTTTCTTCATGTTAAAGGTAGGAGTACTTGGTGCCGGTCATTTAGGTAAGATACACATCCAGCAATGGCAGGAAATAGAAGGTGTGGAATTGGTAGGATTTTATGATCCGAGTGATGTGGAGGCCGCCACTACAATTTCTCAGTACCAGGTGTCACGATACACAGATCTTGATGCATTGATCGCTGAGGTTGATGCAATTGACATTGTAGCGCCAACTACCTCCCATTACGAATTAGCTAAGCGCTGCCTGCTTTCAGGTAAGCATCTTTTTATAGAAAAGCCACTGGCACATAACCTGGAAGAAGGTAAGGAATTGGTAAAGCTGGTAAAAGAAGCTAATGTAAAATGCCAGATAGGGCACGTTGAAAGGTATAACCCTGCATTTCTGGCGTTGGGCGATATTAATGTTCAACCGATGTTCATTGAGGCACACAGGCTGGCACAATTCAACCCAAGAGGTACTGATGTTTCCGTGATCTTTGACCTGATGATCCATGATATTGATATAGTGCTTTGCCTGGTGAAGTCACCTGTTAAGCGTATATCGGCAAGTGGTGTTTCGGTGATCAGCGAAAATGCAGATATAGCTAATGCCCGCATTGAGTTTGATAATGGTTGCGTAGCTAATTTGACCAGCAGCAGAATATCGTTAAAGAAAATGCGCAAGGTGCGCTTATTCCAGCGTGATGCCTATATCGGCATCGACTTTCTCGAGAAGAAAACGGAGATCATAAGGTTAAAAGATACTGACGTACCAGCCGGTATGATGGATTTCCCGATAGAGGTGGGTAATGGAGAAAAGAAGATCATATCGGTGCAAATGCCGGAGGTGAGTAACCTTAACGCAATAAGGACGGAACTAGCAGAATTTGCTTCAGCTATTGTAAATAACAAGCCTGTGCGTGTTTCTGTGCTCGACGGTTATCATGCAATGGACGTTGCACACCAGATCTTGAAAAAAATGAGTTTACACAATGAAATGCACAATGTTTAACGCTAAACTGCGTTATACTGAGTGAAGTAAAAATTATGACAGGTATTTACACTACATCAAGATATTTATTACTGATTGTTATTTTAGGTTTTGCAGGGGTAAGTTGTACTAAAAAGGATACTAGTCTTATTCCTACCTATGTGCATATTGATTCATTTGCATTCAATCCTGTGGCCTCATTACCAGCTGATGTAGCTAATACGCACCAGATCAATTCTGTATGGGCATTTTATAATAACAGTCCTATCGGTGTATTTGACCTTCCTGCAAACATTCCTGTAATTACTAATGGCAATGGCAAACTCACCTTGAGGCCGGGCATATCTGTATCCGGGTTGAATAATTTCCTGGCTACTTATCCTTTTTATACCAGCGATACCAGCACATTGATTCCTCAGCCGGGTAAAACAATTACTTATCTGCCGACAACCTCTTATTACACATCAACCAAGTTCAGTTTCATTTCAAAATTTGAGCCGTCAACCGGTACTCGTTTCAAGTTGGTGAGTGGGTCTGTTCCAATGACCATCAACGGAGATAAGAATGGAGTAATAACACTTACTGCCCCCAATGATACCCTATCTGAAGATAGTTCTTATGCGCAGTTTGCAATACCATTGAACAAGGATGCCTACATAGAATTTGATTATAAATGCACAGTTCCTTTTGCTGTGGGGTTGAGGGCTAACCTGGCATCAATTTATACTATCTATTATCTTGCAGGTATATACCCGAGCGATCACTGGCAGAAATTCTACTTATCGGTAAAAGACTTTGAAGCACAATACCAGGCTACCAATTATAGCTTTTACATAAAGACCGCTTTACCAGCCGGAGAAACAACGGGCACTGTGATGATAGACAACATTCAATTGGTATATTTCGATTAACCCATGCAGTTAAGCCCTGTTAAAAAGAACGCTATAAGGCAGTTGATACTGCTGGATTATGCTGCCTCAGCGCTGGCATGGTTCACCTTTTGGGTATATCGTCAAAACTTGCTGCTTAAGATAGATTATGTAGAAACACTAAAGATCTTCCTTTTCAGAGACGTTCTTAACACGCTTGTTATAATACCGATAGGTTGGTTTGTACTCTACCTGCTTTCAGGAACCTATTTCGACCTGTATAGAAAGTCCAGGCTTAACGAGATCAACCGAACGCTTATTTCCTGCATACTGGGGTGCACATTGGTTTCCGTTATTGTTTTTGCAGATGATAAGGGCGATTATTCCTACTTCACCAATGCAATAGGCCATTACCTGCTGATACAAACAGTGATTACGCTGGTGTTCAGATTGTTTATTCTGTATAGAGTAAAGGCCAACCTCGTAAAGGGCAAGGTTGGATTTAATACCTTGATAATTGGCGGTAATCAACAGGCCATCAATATTTACAAACAGGTATTGGAGAACCCCAAAGTTTTGGGTAACATTTTTCTTGGATTTATTTATTCAAATAAAGAGGCCAGCAACGGTATGAGCAAATTCCTGCCGCAGTTGGGTCATCTGTCTGAATTGGAAAGCATCATTGACCAGCATAAGATAGAAGAGGTGATAGTGGCTGTAGATTCTTCTGAACACCATCTGCTGGAGAATATACTTACCCGTTTATGTTATAGGCCGGTAGTTGTAAAGGTATTGCCGGATTACTATGACATATTAAGCGGATCGGTAAAGACCAGTAACGTATATGACGCTGTGCTGATACACATTCACCCCGATCTTATGCCCGACTGGCAGCGTGTTTGCAAGCGGGTAATTGATATCATTATTTCAAGCTCTGCACTCATAGCATTATCTCCTTTCCTGATATTTACTGCTATTATGGTTATGTTCTCGTCTAAGGGACCAATAATCTATAAGCAACAGCGTATAGGTCTCTTTGGTCGTCCGTTCTATATTCTGAAATTCAGATCAATGTTTGTAGATGCGGAAAGCGGTGGGCCAGCGTTATCCAGCAAGACAGATAGCCGCATAACAAAGTGGGGTAGATTTATGCGCAAATGGCGTATAGATGAACTGCCGCAGTTCCTCAATATTGTGAAGGGTGACATGTCTCTTGTTGGTCCGCGCCCTGAACGTAAGCACTACATAGACATCATCAGCCAGGCACATGCCCACTACAAGTATTTGCACAAAGTAAAGCCCGGACTTACCTCATGGGGTATGGTACAATTTGGCTATGCCGAAAATGTGGATGAAATGATAGATCGTATGCGCTACGATCTGCTTTATATTGAGAACTGCTCTCTGGCACTCGATATCAAGATCATCCTCTATACTTTTATTGTTATCTTTCAGGGTAGGGGCAAGTAATTTCACTTCTTTATTGTCCTTATTACCAGCCGTCAATTGTTAGTATAAAAAAATATAAATAAGTAGTTGTATTAAGTAAGCGAACGTTCACTTATCTTTGGGTGCAATAAACTATTTAGATGCGGGTTAGGAATGAGGAAAAGGTACAGTTGGTAAAGCAAAAGGCCATGGAGATGGTTGTTTCCGATGGCTTTGAAGGCTTTAGCGTCAATAAGCTTGCACGTGCCTGTGGTATATCTGTAGCTACCTTATACATCTACTACAAAGACAAAGACGACCTGATCACAGCAGTAGCTTTGGAAGAAGCCAAAAGAATGGGGGAGATTACCTTAGGGGATTTTGATCCTGAGTTGTCTTTTGCAGAGGGCTTGCGCAAACAATGGGAGAACAGGTCGAAATATATTCTTGAAAACCCGGTTGCCAGTGCTTTTTTTGAACAGTTGCGTACTTCCACTTACCAGGATAAAGTGATGGAATGCATTATCTGTGATTTTAAGGCTAAGATGGGCACTTTTATGCAGAAGGCTATAAAGAATAAAGAAGTAGATGCCATGCCACTTGAAGTATATTGGTCTGTGGCTTACGCGCCTCTTTATTCACTATTGAGATTTCATCATGAAGGTCGTAGTCTTGGTGGTAAACCTTTTGTGCTGAACGAAGACATTATGTGGCGCACCTTTGATCTTGTGGTAAAGGCGCTTACACCATCTAGATAACTCCATCTATTAAATTACTACTAAAACACACTAACCATGAACACAGAAAACATACTTCTATTCAAATCTAATATAAAAACAGCTTCCGATAAATTTGCTGTGGAGCGAATACTCGATATTCATCCGCATATAGAGCAGTGGACGGTAGACCAGCAGGACGAGGATTGTGTCCTGCGGGTTATCTCACCCAGGCTTACCCACAACCATGTGATCGATATGGTGAAGGGTTGCGGCTATCATTGCGAAGAGTTGAAAGACTAACAATACTAATGCTCCTGATTATTTAATGAACATAGCGGCACCCGTTATGCAATGGGCCGCTATTTAATATCACAAAAAATGAAACAAAACAAAGAAAAAATACCATTTTCAGTCTACCAGAAGTTCGTCATTTTTATACTGGCAGTTACTCAGTTTACAGTGATACTAGATTTTATGGTCATGTCGCCATTAGGTGACCTAATGATGAAGGCACTGAACCTTAAAACTTCACAGTTTGGCTTCGCAGTATCGGCTTATGCATTTAGTGCAGGTATATCAGGGTTGCTCACAGCAGGCTTTGCCGATAAGTACGACAGAAAGAAATTGCTGCTCTTTTTCTATACCGGTTTTATACTCGGTACTATTTTTTGCGGGTTAGCCGATTCATACGAATTGCTGATAGCCGCGCGCATTATTACCGGGCTTTTCGGCGGGGTTATTGGCTCAGTATCTATGGCAATAATGGCAGACCTGTTCGATATACATCACAGAGGTAGGGTAATGGGTTTTATACAAATGGGGTTTGGTGCCAGCCAGGTATTAGGTGTGCCTATAAGTCTCTACATTGCCAACTATTGGGGATGGCACCTGCCATTTATAATGGTTGCCGGGTTGGCAGCTCTGGTACTGGTGCTTATAGTAGTGAAACTGCAACCGGTAACGAAACACCTGGAGGTGAAGAACGATAAGAATGTATTTCTGCACCTGTGGCACACCCTTGCCGACAGGAATTACCGTATAGGGTTTCTTTCCACCGCTTTGTTGTCGATAGGGGGCTTTATGATGATGCCATTTGGCAGCGCGTTTGCGGTAAATAATCTGCATATACCACAAGACAAATTGTTCATATTGTTTATGATGTCGGGTGTAAGTTCACTGGTCATTATGCCGCTGATTGGTAAATTCAGTGACAAGATCGACAAGTTTGTACTGTTTGCCATAGCATCTTCATGGATGGCAGTAATGGTGGTGATCTACACCAACTTGTCTGTAACGCCGCTGTGGCTGGTAATCATCTTCAACGTACTTATGATGATGGGCATAATGAGCCGTATGATACCTTCGAGCGCACTTACCACTGCACTGCCCGAAATGAAAGACAGGGGCGCATTCATGAGTATCAACTCATCTCTGCAGCAGATAGCCGGCGGCATAGCAGCAGCATTTGCAGGAATGGTTGTTGTTCAAAAGACCAAAACATCACCGCTGGAGCATTATAATACCCTGGGTTACATAATAGTGGGTGTAAGCGTACTGAGCATATTAATGATTTACAGGGTAAGTGTGATCGTAAAGAATAAGCTGAAAGAGAAGGTAGTGTAACCGCTGTAACTAAACTACTTGTTTGTCGTTTCCATACACCGTTAGTTACCGGAGTTTGGAAACGACATTCTATTTTTATGAACAGGGCGGAAAGGAAGTAGGAGAAGATTATAGTTATGAAAGTGTAGTAAAATAATGGCAGAATTATATCTTTACTGCAAAACCCTCATGTGAAGTATATCAAAGGTTTAGACACCCTCAGGGCTTTTGCTGTATTGTTTGTAATGATCGAGCATAAGGGTGTTTGGTTTGATGATACTGTACCCAACGGTAGATTTATCAAAGAGGTGATCATTCCCGATGGTGGTTTTGGTGTGTTCCTTTTTTTTGTGCTGAGCGGATTTTTAATAACCGGTATATTGCTCAAAGAAAGGGATGAGCATGAGGTTGTAACGCAGGTGGTGGTAGGTAAGTTCTTTATGAGGCGTGCCTTACGCATCTTCCCCATCTATTTCCTGCTACTGTCCTTTCTTTATGCAATTAACTATACGGGGATAAGAGATATTTTCTTCTATCACCTAACTTACACTACCAACATCCTCTGTTACCGAACTAATCAGTGGAATTCATTTTCTCATGTTTGGACGCTATGTGTGGAGGAGCAGTTCTATTTATTTTGGCCGTGGCTGATCATTTTTATCAGTAGAAAATACCTTAAATATGTGTTTCTGTTGTCTATACTCACCGGTATTGTGAGTACGTGGTATTGTATGGATATAAAGGGCCACATGGGGCCTTTACTGGTCTTTAATTGCTGTGATTCATTTGGTATCGGCGGTCTATTGGCTTACTCACAGTTGAATGAAAAGTACCGTGTCGGGTTTCAACAGTGGCTGAAATGGGCTGGGGGCTTTGCGCTGGCCATCTATTTATATTGGAAGATAGGTGCGTTTATGCGTGTTACTACCTATGGCTTTATTTTCTCAAAGACGATTACAAGCGTTTTGGCGGCATGGCTCATAAGTCTGGTGGTCAATGCCGGGCCATCATTCTTCAGGCGTCACTTTCTGGAGAACAGGTTACTTACGTTTGTAGGCAGGATCAGTTATGGTATTTATTTGTATCACTACGTGTACAATGCGCTCGTGTATTGCCAGTTGAACGATTTTCTCAGCAAAATAACCACCGGTTTCCCCAGCCTTAACTTACTTGTCAACGACTCCCACTTTTTCTACTGGTTACATATAGCATTGGTAATTGCGCTCTCCGCATGTTCCTACTATATCATAGAGCGGCCATTCTTAAAGCTGAAGAGATTCTTTGGGAATAAAGAGGAGGCTGTAGTTAAGCATTTGGGTTAGTTAGCAGTAGCGATATTGGATGTTGATTGACTCTACTTATATCGTTGGACATTAAAAATATCATTGATTCTAATGGGCGCGAACCTACGGCTCGCGGGTAATAGAGGGGGGGCTGTTATGCTACAAACCTTTTGCACTTACGCTGCAATGACATGTTCTGAACGTAGCATTTTGAGGCCTAAGCATTGTTATCAGACATACAGCAACAAAAGCAAAATCCCCGCTACTCAATGTATAGCGGGGATTCCTTATTGTATTTTACCTTCCTTATTTACCTGCGAAAAAGTCTGCTGATTTCTTGG
>CANBQQ010000021.1 GCA_947371715.1 Flavipsychrobacter stenotrophus | reverse complement strand
ATTTTATTGAGCCATTAGGCCATTAAGCCATTGAGCCATTTATTTGCGTAATTTTAACCCATGCCCAATTCTAATGTGCGCCCTACAGATAATTTGTCGAGCCAGGAACGTGAGTTTGAAAACACCATCCGGCCGCAAAGTATCGAAGATTTCTCCGGCCAGCCCAAGCTGGTAGAGAATCTGCGTATATTTATTAAGGCAGCAAACCTTAGAGGTGAGGCACTGGATCACGTATTGTTTCACGGCCCTCCCGGGTTGGGTAAGACTACGCTATCTCGCATCGTAGCAAATGAACTGGGCGTAAGTATCAAAGAAACCAGCGGACCCGTTATAGAAAAACCTGCAGACCTGGCAGGTCTACTTACCAGCCTGGAACCCAGAGATGTACTTTTTATAGATGAGATCCATCGCCTGAGCACTGTTGTAGAGGAGTATCTCTATGCTGCCATGGAAGATTTTAAGATCGATATTATGATCGATTCCGGTCCATCTGCACGATCTATACAATTATCTATTTCTCCTTTTACATTAGTAGGTGCTACCACACGTAGCGGTTTACTTACCGCGCCGTTGCTATCCCGCTTTGGTATCAAGTCGAGACTGGAATACTACACTGCCGATATACTGCAAATGATCATCATCCGCGCTGCAGGAGTGCTGCATGTCCGTATCACATCCGATGCGGCTATGGAAGTAGCCCGTCGTAGTCGGGGTACCCCGCGTATTGCCAATGGACTGCTCCGCCGTATGCGCGATTTTGCACAGGTGCTGGGCAATGGTGTTATTGATATGGATATTGTGGAGCATGGGCTACGCGCACTTAATGTAGATGAGAGCGGGTTGGACGATATGGACAATAAGATATTGACCACACTGATAGATAAATTTAAAGGCGGCCCTGCCGGCATTAATAATATAGCCACGGCTGTGAGCGAAGAGGCCGGCACCATAGAAGAAGTGTACGAGCCTTTCCTCATACAGGAAGGGTATATAATGCGCACGCCAAGGGGGCGTGAGGCAACAGAAAAAGCATATAAACATTTAGGAAGGAAAAAAGACCCTACTAATTCAACATTGTTTTAAATGAGTTTAAGTAACGTGAAGACAAGAACAGGATTGTATTTAACTATAGTAATTGCCATGATGTTGTCGTGCAAAAATCAGGGCCCCCACAAGGTGGTAGACGCAGTGCAGGTACACATGAATAATTCTGCCAGTCAATATGAATTGCTCAATAGGGCGCAATGGCTCATAGGTTCGTGGAAGGGAGTTATAGGAGAAGGCGTTAGTGTTGAGAACTGGTATAAGCAGGATGACTCTACTTATGCAGGTGCAGGTCTGTTCATAAAAGGTAATGTCAATCTTTCAGAGGAATCTGTAAAGCTTTATCAGAGAGGCAAAGATTTATATTACGAACCAACTGTAAAAGGTCAGAATGATGGCAAGCCCATTACGTTCAAAATGATATCTATCACGCCGAAGAAAATGGTCTTTGAAAACCCGCAACACGATTTTCCACAAAAGATCACCTACACACAAATGACCGATGATTCTATGGTTGCCACAATATCCGGCATAGATAAAGGCATGATGCGCGCCGAAAATTTTCCTATGACCAGAAAGAAATAGTGATATCGTAAAGTTGTGCGTGCTCTATAATGCTCAATTGTCATATTTTATAAAACTTAGTTAAAATATGTGTTATCCCCCAAATGGGGGATAAATAAACAGGTTTCTTTCCCGTTCTTCACAGTCTCTTTTTTATACACACACACTCATTCCTCTACGTATGAATAGGTTCATAGCCGTTATTCTATTACTGCTATCTTCGGCAGGTTATACCAATGCACAGTATGTTGTAAAAGGCAATGTAACAGATACCCTCAATAATCTGCCGCTATACATGTCATCTGTCGTATTGATACGAGCGGCAGACTCAGTGATAGAGAGCCATGGCAGAGCCGGCTACGACGGTAGCGTGCAGCTCAATGCAGCAAAGCCCGGTAAGTACATTCTTAAAGCCATGTACCACGGCTTTGCCGATTATGTAGATGCCATCAATATCTCAAAACCACTCACCGAACTCGGCACCATACCCATGGTCTCTAAAGAGAAGCTGCTGAAAGAGTTTGTGCTTACCCGCCAGATAGCGGCAATAAAGATAAAAGGAGACACCACTGAGTACATTGCAGACAGCTTTAAAACCAAAGAGAATGCAACTGTAGAAGACTTGCTGAAAAAACTGCCTGGTATACAGGTAGATAAGAACGGACAGATAGTTGCGCAAGGCGAAACCGTAGCTAAGATATTGGTAGATGGTGAAGAGTTTTTCTCTGATGACCCCAAGGTAGTTACCAAGGGCCTGCAGGCTAAAGCCGTAGACAAGGTGCAGGTGTTTGATAAAAAGAGCGACCAGGCAGAATTTACAGGTATTGATGACGGTCAGAAGACCAAGACGATAAACCTGGAGCTCAAAGAAGAATACAAAAAGGGTTACTTCGGAAAGATCGATGCAGGTGGTGGAACCGATGGCTATTTCCAGAACCAGGCAATGATCAACGCCTTTAAGGGCAAGCGCCAGGTGTCCGCATTTGCTATAGCATCTAACACCGATAAGGTGGGCCTTGGTTGGAGAGATAATGACAAATTCAGCAGCGGTAATGGCACTACCGAAATTACCGAAGATGGTGGTATTATGACTACATACACCAGTGGCGGTGGCGATGACGACTTTGCCGGCTGGGATGGTAGCTACAGCGGAGAGGGGTTGCCCAAGACATGGACAGGTGGCCTGCATTATGCCGATAAATGGAACGATAGTAAAGAACACGTTTCTGCCAACTACCGCTATGCTATGCAGAATGTGGAGATCAATGGACTATCCATTACTGAGAATAATTTCTCTGTGCAGCGGTCTAATAAGAACCAGTTCAGTAAGGGCGATAGGCATGGCGTTGATGGGCTCTTTGAATGGAAGATAGACACCAGCACCACGCTAAAGCTGAATGTGTCGGGTGGTCTTAAAAATATGAAGACATTGTCTGAATATACTGCAAGTGGCGTTAATACTGAGTTCAATAGCGGATCGACCAACAGAAGGAGCATAACCAGTAATTCAGACGGACAGTTCTTTAATGCGGATCTCCTGCTGCGCAAAAAGTTTGCAAAAAAGGGCCGCACACTCTCTGTTGATGTAAAGGAAAATCAGAAGCAGACCACCAGCAATGGTAATCTTACCTCTTATATAAGCGGTTACCGATTTGATACAACTACCAACACCACTATTGTTAGTCCAACAGATACAACCAACCAGAAGAAAGATAATGCTAGCAATATCTTGGCCTTTTCAGCAAAGGCAACCTACACTGAGCCGTTATCTAAGAAAGTTTTCCTCGAGGTCAACTATTCCACAACTATAGATAACAGTACGTCTAAAAATCTCTCTACCGACAACGGAGAGTCGCAGATCAATTCCCTCTACAGCAGCAACTACAAGTTCAATATCCTTACCAACAGGGGAGGACTTAACCTGAAGTATAATCTCAAGAAGATAAACATTTCTGCCGGTTGCGATGTTGCTAATACCGATTACAATCAGGAAGATATTTTGACCGGAGCCAATAGCCGCAAAAGGAACTTCAATAACATTTTCCCTTCAGCATCTTTGACCTATAAGGTCGGCCGCCAGACAAGCCTCAATATCTACTATCGCGGTAATACCACGCAGCCTACAATCACACAGATACAGCCATTGTTGCAGAACACAGATCCATACAATATCACCATCGGTAATACCAACCTGAAGCAGGAATTCAACAATACGGTCAACATCCGCTTTAATGATTACAAGGTACTGACAGGCAGGTATACTTATGGCGGTATGACGTTCTCAACAACCAATGATGCCATCAGTACCGCGCAAGTCATTAACGGAAATGGTGTGAATACAACACAATACGTAAATGTAAACGGCAACTACACTGGCTATGGCTACATGGGTGGTGGTATTAAAATTCCTAAAACCGTAGCCTATTTGGGTGCCAACTTCAATCCAAGCCTCAGCCGCATACACAATTTCATAAACAACCAGGCCAACGTTAGTGATAACACATCATTAAGCTTCGGTCTCGATTTTAATGCAGACAAAGAAGGTAAGTACGAGATAAGGATTAGCCCTTCTATTGCTTACAACGAGAACAAAGCAACCGTAGGTAATTACTACACGCACTACACAGTGTATTCAGGATCTGTGTCCGGCTCTTACCAGCTACCCAAGAAGTTTGAAATAGGTACTAACGTAGACATAACGATCAGAGAAAAAACGAAGGTATTCACCACCAACAACAATGTTGTTATCTGGAATGCGTATGTTGGTAAAAAGTTCCTGAAAAATGGCCAGCTTGAGGCTCGGTTAAATGCCCTCGATATCCTCAATCAGAACATTGGGTTTAACAGAAGCATAGATGGTAATACTACTAGCCAGAACAGCTATAACACTATACGCCGTTATGGTATGCTAAACCTTATCTGGAATTTCACCCACACACCTACCGGCGCACAACCAGCCGCGCAAGGTCCCATGATGATCAAGCGATAATACTACTCCCGCAATCTGTGAACAGCTTAAAAAGTACAAAAATGAAAAGCCTTTTAATAATACTTAATATAGTTTTACTGTCTGCCATGAGTGCAAAGGCGCAGTTTATTACATCAGGTAAAATTGAGTATGAGCGTAAAATAAACATACACGCCCAGATGGAAGAAATGGAGGATAATGAGTGGATCCAGAAGATCAAAGCTCAGATGCCTAAGTTCACTTCCGCCTATTTCGATATGGTGTTCGATACCGGCCGCATCAGCTATAAGCCGGGCCGAGAGTCGCCGAATCCTATAAAGATGTTCGGTAACGGGCCTGCGACGGAGAACATTGTCTATACTGATCTTACCGGAAAACATGTCAAGTCTATGAAGACGGTCTACGAGCAGAAATTCCTTGTTCAGGATACCCTCCGCACGTTGAAGTGGAAGGAGAAGGATGAGATAAGAATGATAGCCGGTTACAAGTGCCACAAGGCAGTGACCATTATCTGCGATAGTGTATATGTTGTTGCCTTCTATGCCGAAGATCTGCCGGTAACAGGTGGCCCCGAAATGTTTTGCGGCCTGCCGGGTATGATACTGGAACTGGCTGTACCTCGCCTGCACACCACGTGGGTAGCCACTAAAGTAGAGCAGAAGACACTTGCCGACGCTGATTTCGTTATCCCCGAAAAAGGCAAGAAAGTAACGCAGGATGCCATGCAGGAAACAATAAAAGAAAGCTTCAAAAGCTGGGGCAAATCTGCCACCCGTAACATGTGGTGGACCGTGCTATGATATGTGAGGCTATCATTCTTCTCGTCACAATACGATAGCTTTGTATTATGGATGATTTTTCTGCACTAATAAAATATGTGGAGCGCTACATTCAGCTCACCAAGGAGGAAGAGGATTATTTCGTTTCCTTATTACGGGTTACCAGAATCAGGAAAAGGCAGTTCATCGTGCAACCCGAATTCATTGCCAGGTATAGGTGTTATGTCCTTTCCGGTGCATGCAGAGCTTACTACATCGACAATAAAGGCCAGGATCATACTATAGCTTTCGCTATAGAAGATTGGTGGATCACAGACTACAACAGCTATATTTACCAGCAGCCGGCGACTTTGTTCGTCGAGGCTCTGGAAGATGCTACACTCATACAGCTGGATTACAATGCCGAGCAATTGCTCATGGAGAACATACCTAAATTCGAGCGGTTTTTCCGCATCATCACGCAGCGCTCTTTTGCCTTTCTTCAAAAAAGAATGCTCGCCAGCCTTAGCATGACGGCTGAAGAAAGATATGAGGAGTATTTATTAAAATACCCATCTGTTGTTGCGCGGGTGCCGCAGTATACACTTGCCTCCTACCTAGGATTTAGCACTGAATTTTTGAGCCGTATCCGCAATAAGAAGACAAAAAGATGAACCAGATCAACTTTATTTCATGATCTTGTTCATTTTCCTCGTATGGTATTCATCTCACCTTTGCTGTGTCAATAACGACATAAATTTTAAAGCAAAAGAAAATGTCAACACCATCTTTTTCTGTTCCGTCAAGGGAACAAGTTTCGCCAGCCAACCAGGCTATTTTTGATCACATGCAGAGTGCATTCGGCATGGTTCCTAATCTTTATGCTACGTTTGCTTTGCACGAAAATGCATTAGCGGACTACCTTTCGCTCCAGAATCGCAAAAGCACACTTACAGCCAAAGAAAGAGAGGTGATCAACCTCGTGGTGAGTCAGGTAAATGATTGTAAATATTGTGTTCCGGCCCACACAGCAGTAGCTAAGATGCATGGGTTCACAGACGAGCAGATACTTGCTATACGTCGTGCTGACGCCACATTTGACTCGAAAGTAGATGCACTTGCAAAATTTGTGAAGGAGACCGCCGTAAATCGTGGTCGCCCATCACAAAAAGCGCTCGATAATTTCTTTGAAGCAGGTTATGACCAGCCTGCCCTCATAGATGTAATGATCGTGATAGGCGATAAGATAATCAGTAACTATCTGCACAACATTACGCAGATACCAGTAGATTGGCCAGCGGCACCAAATCTCTAGTGGTTTCCGACACCTGGTAAACACCTGGTTGACAAACTATGAAAGTGACTTGCATTAATACCCAGTAAGTACAGCCGACAAACACGATAATTATGTCCTGGTAGTAACATAGTATTTATAGAAAACAGCAAGAATTGTCCTACAAGCGACCGAAGCAAAAGCCCCGATCATAACGATCGGGGCTTTTGTTAATCATAATTAAGTCGTGAGTGGTTATCCAATCACTCTTTTTATCCTTGCCATTGTCTCCGCCTTGCCTATCAACTCTGCTATATGATACACACCGGGGCCAAACTTACCGCCTACCAGCATAATACGGAGTGGAAGCATAATATCTCCCTTCTTCAATGTAAATGCAGGCAGCAGCTCTATAGCACTTTGTTCTATTGCTACGTCCGTCCAGTCGGCAAGTTCATTGAGCTTGTCCATCCATGCCGCAAAGAATAATTCCTTATTCTCATTCCACTTGGCATCTCTTATCAACGTCTCATCAATGGTCTCAGGAGTAGTAAAGAAGAAACTGCCCTGTGCCCAGAAATCAGGCAATAATGTGCAACGGTCCTTAACCAGTGCTATTACTTTTACCAGCAACTCCCTCGACGGGTTATGTCCGTGCTCAGCTATATAAGGCATAACAAGGTCTGCCAGTGTTTCGTTGTCGGTCAACTGTATGTACTGATTGTTGAACCACTTTGCCTTTTCAAAGTCAAACTTGGCACCACCCTTGTGTACACGTTCTATAGAGAACTTCTCTACCAGTTCTTCCAGTGAGTAGATCTCCTTTTCTTCACCGCTGTTCCAGCCCAGCATGGCCAGCATGTTCACAAACGCCTGTGGCATAAAGCCCATTTCTCTGAAACCCATTGTGGTCTCATCCTTCGCAGGATCGTACCAGTTCATGGCAAACACCGGGAAACCCAGTCTGTCGCCATCGCGCTTGCTTAGTTTACCATTACCATCAGGCTTCAGTATCAGTGGTAAATGCGCCCATTGCGGCATATCAGCTATCCAGCCAAGATATTGCCACAGCAGCAGATGTACAGGCGCGCTAGGCAGCCATTCTTCACCCCTGAAGGCATGTGTGATCTTCATGAGGTAATCATCAACTACCACCGCCAGGTGATAGGTAGGCATGCCATCTGCTTTCAGCAACACCTTATCATCAACCAGGTTAGAGTCGAACATTACATTGCCGCGTATCATATCGTTACATATGATCGTCTCATTTTCAGGCACCTTTATACGTATTACGTACGGTGTCCCATTATTCAAGAGGTCATTTACTTCGTCGGCAGATAACGTCAGCGAATTGCGCATACGCTTGCGGGTATTGTGGTCATACTGCACCGATGAATGTTCGTCGGTCTTCAGCACACGGCGCATTTCTTCCAGCTCTTCAGTAGTATCAAATGCATAATACGCATGTCCCTGGCCTACCAGTTGCATAGCATATTCGCGATACATTTCTTTACGCTCACTCTGCCTGTAAGGGGCATAAGGGCCACCCACTACCGGGCTTTCATCGGGCATCAGGCCACACCATTTCAGGCAGTCCAGTATATATTCTTCGGCGCCTTTTACAAAGCGCGTTTGGTCGGTATCTTCAATACGCAGCACAAAGTCGCCACCATTAGCGCGTGCATACAAGTAATTATACAATACGGTACGCACACCACCCAGGTGCAATCCACCCGTAGGGCTTGGTGCAAATCTTACCCTTACTCTTTTTTCCATAGTGCAAAGATAGTTTTTGTTGCCCTAATCTTCTTCCACTTTGCACTCGTTAGAAAAAGGTATCGAAAGCATGTATGTTCGTAGAGACGCTAGATTTTGCGTCTCCACCCAACGTGGGCGCATCGGGCTGGTTCTCTTTGAGACACAACAAAAGGTCACTGGTAGATGTTTACTATGTCTGGCTTCACAAATGGGCAGACAATCTTATCATGTATGTGCCCTTTTGAGAAATACTGTCCGCATTCTGCTCATTCTTAAATTCCGGCTATTCTGATTCAGACAAAACACTAAAAAAGCCACCCTTGCGGATGGCTTTCTGAAACTATTTTTTCTTATTCATATTTACTGGGGGCTTATTCCCCACAGGCACCACCTTAGGCCGTGGTGCCTCGTCTTTTATGCCATACTCCCACTTATTCAGAATGTCGGTAAGCTTCAGCAGTATGCCACTGTTCCTGAAGTACAACAGCATCAGCGGGAACATCTTGAACAATCCCCTCTTAATAGTATGCATAAGGTCTACCAGCGGGAAGATATAGCTCAATGCCGCCAGGCCTACATACACAACGCATATGCCATAGAGGGCTACTATTTTTTCTCTCGATGAATTCTTCCTGTAGAATATGAGATCTATAATTAAGATCAGCATGAATAGCTGCACAAAATAACCATAGTACAGTGCACCATTGTCAGAAAAGATAAGTTCTGTAGACATATCTCCCATTATCTTGAAGAAGATGCTCACATCGCTTATGTGTTTGTTGATCTCGGTAGCTACATCATAGTGCTGCGGCAGATAATATTTGTCATATACACCAATTGCCAGGTAATACACTGCAAAAGGGAATATCAGAAATAGGGCCGTATTGATTACTATCTTCTTCATTTCCATCTTATCCTTAAGGAAATAGAATAGCAGCAGTGGAGTAGCCATCGCTATTAGTATAGGTGTCTCCGAGCGCACATAAGAGGCTATGGAGAAGAACAGAATAGACAGAAGAAAGTAATTTTTCCTTTCCAGATCAGATAAGTACAAGCTAAGGAAATAGAACCCGCAGAAAAAGTAGATCATGTTGCTATAGTCAAATAGCAACAAGTAGGTGTAGCCAAATACTTCAGGCATGCCGAAGAAATACACCATTATGAATCCTACAATTACCGGGTGTAGCTTTTGCTTAAGAATGGAGATAACAAGTGTAATAAAACTAAGCACTATGATGCTTAACCAGGTCTGGCCAAATGGCTGTACAAATATTTTATAAATAACCTGCAGACTGGCTATGAACAAGGGTTTCAGCTGGTTATTGGTTGTAGACAGGTCTACTGAAAATATAGAGTTGACCATTGTTTTTTCCCTCACTGCAAACTCGGCAATAGCTTCTGGGCCTGCCAGCATATCTCTTGGGTTAGGTGCATAATAGAAGCAACGCCATACACTCAGCGAAAGCAATGCAAAGAACACAAACAGGAAAGGCAGCTCATAGATCTTTGGCCACTTCACACTCTGCAGAGACAGAGACATGTTCGATCCCTTAAAGTACTTGAGCAGTGGAATTCCTGCCAACACTGTTGCAGACAGTATTACCGTAACCAATACTTCTTTCGAAATAGGCAGGTGCAATAATGCAAGAATGAATGGGAGGAAGGACACAATGCCCACGCCCATAATAAATGACAACGGAATAATTACCAGCAATGGAAGCTTCACTTTGAAAAGTTCAATCACTCCTCTCCCGGTAATAAAATGCGTTATCAGCAAGAATAATAGTCCGGCGAAATTCATATAGGATTGTACTTTTTATAGGTGATCAGTAATTGATGTAATTCTTCTTTTGTTATCGGCACAAGTGCCACGCTGCCCTGGCCTCTTGGTACAAAGGTCCAGTTGGCATCTTCTACATTGGGGCTGGTAGTAATTACCGCTTTTATGCCACCGGTATGATAATAGAACGAAAGTGGTTCAGGAAAATCAAAGCCACTTTTTATCGACCTCATATATTCATTAGGCGGAAGTAATATTACATTGTTTTTGGTGTGGGCGGTATCCATGGTCTTCTTGGCATATTGCACCAACGCGTATAAGTTACCAAACCTGTATTCTTTTCTTTCTTCCACGCCTGTACGCTCCATCTGGTCGCTTAGAGACGGGCTCAGAATGAACCTGTCCAGCCACCGCTCAAAGCGTTCTGTCTTAGAGATGATGAGTATCCCCAATATTGAGGCTATCATTAATATAAGCCGTTTAAATCCCATCGGTATTTATTGATACTTGAATGGCAATAATACAAAATTCCTTGCAAAGGCTACCGCAAATAGCTAAAAAACAGGTTGTTTTGATGCTCATATATGCTGCCTGCCCAAGTGTCTCCACATCAGGGGCATTAAGCCATTGAGCCATTAAGCAATTAAGCCATTATCTTTGCACCATGTTTTCTGTAGATTCTGTACTGGCCAGCGCCCTTGAAACCATTAGACTCGAAGCAGAGTCGGTAAGTAAATTGACTAGCTATATCGATGCTTCTTTTGCTGAGGCCGTGCGTGTTATACATGAATCTAAGGGCAGGGTAGTGGTAAGCGGTATTGGCAAAAGTGCTGTAATAGCGCAGAAAATGGTGGCCACTTTCAATTCTACTGGCACACCTTCTTTGTTTATGCATGCCGCCGATGCTATTCATGGCGATCTGGGTATGATACAGCCCGATGATGTAGCCATAGTGATCTCCAAAAGCGGCAACAGCCCCGAAATAAAAGTATTAGTGCCACTGATCAAAAACTTTGGCAACCCGGTTATCTCTATCTGCGGCAATGAAGATTCTTTCCTGGCAAAGCAGTGCGATATATTTCTCAATACAACGGTTGAAAAAGAAGCCTGCCCCAATAACCTCGCCCCCACAACCAGCACTACCGCGCAAATGGTAATGGGCGATGCCCTGGCCGTGTGTTTGCTCAACCTTAAAGGCTTTACAGATAAAGACTTTGCCCGCTACCACCCCGGTGGCGCATTGGGAAAGCGCCTTTACCTGCGCGTATCAGACATGAGCGATGCCAATGAAAAACCCGTCGTTAGCCCACAAAGTTCGCTCCGCGAGGTGATCTATGAGATATCTGGCAAGCGCCTTGGGGCAACTGCTGTTATTGACGACGCTGGCCAGCTTAAAGGTATCATCACCGATGGCGACCTCCGCCGCATGTTAGAGAAATACGACAACCCCGCACAATTAAAGGCTGCTGACATCCTCTCTGCCGGTGCAAAGTCTATAGATGGAAGCGAACTGGCCACCGAAGCCCTTGCTCTGATGCGTAAGCACGATATCAGCCAGCTGATCGTAACCAAAGAAGGTAAATATGCCGGCATCCTGCACATCCATGATCTTGTGCGCGAAGGGATAATTTAATTCATGATGTGAAACAACTTTATGCATCCTCATATCCATGGCGACTACTACGGCAAACTTCTGTATATGTGTCACACAACATATCAGTTGCCACGATCTTCAGGTCAATGCTATTAAGTTAAGGCTTAGTATGAAATGGATAGCTCTGAAAGAGCCCACTCAATAGCGTAGGGCGTTAGCCCTACGTATAAAAATCTCGGCAATAAGCTCTGAAAGAGCGTACTCTTATATATGCGCACAACAAAATCCTTAACTTAATGACATTTATCTTCAGGTAGTGTATTAATGGATAATTAAAGCATGGCTTTAGCCCCAATTTTCCTCCATGCCAGCACACTATGACACTGTAGCATTTCTACTAAAACCTCTGTTTTTCCATCTTATCCAAGACCTGAAGATCAACGTCATTTAGTTAAGGCGCCGATAGCATGTGATGATGCCGAAGGTATCATATGTCTATAGCAAAGCAAGATTGTATAAGATTCCGATGCCGAAGGTATCGCATGTCTGTATAAGCGAATTTCTCTTAACTTAATGACATTTCCTGAAGGGGCGAAACAACTCCGGAAGCAACCTGCGAGATCTATCGCCAAACCCCAATTCCTGCAATTTTCATAACCACCCGTGAAAACCACCCCGTGAAAAATACCCTCCGCACGATGGTATTTTTCATGTACCCCGGCATATTTCCTGAAAGTACTTTTACCGATACATAAGGTTAGTCCTTGTCACCATGAATTACGATGCCTGTAATACCTATCATCGGCAGAAATGGGAATTGGGCACCGGGCATGATCCCCCTGTGTTCCATCGCGAAGCATGAAAATGTTTTGTTTGTTTGTTGCCCCTATGCTGACATCATTTGAAACTTACCTGCCTTCCGCTTCATCCCGGAAGGCAGGTTTGCTTTTGGCGCATAAATCAAGGGGCTATTGACGACATAAGTGCCCATATTATAAAATCTAACAAAATTTTGAGGTTAATTAAGGTGATTAAATTCCCTGTCAATTACAAAAAACGTGTATTTTGCGCTCTATGAGCCTTGACCTGTCTGTTGTCATACCCTTATATAACGAAGAAGAGTCACTTCCCGAGTTGGTGGAGTGGATAGAACGCGTATGTACTGAGCATAAATTATCACATGAGATCATCATGATAGATGATGGCAGCACCGACGATAGCTGGAAGGTTGTAGAGGAGCTGGCAAGAGATCATCGTTCGGTAAAAGGTATCAAGTTCCAACGCAACTACGGCAAGAGCCCGGCTTTGCATGAAGGCTTTAAAGCCGCCATGGGCAATGTGGTCATTACTATGGATGCCGACCTGCAGGATAGCCCCGATGAAATACCTGAGCTCTACAGCATGATCATGACCGATGGTTATGACCTCGTAAGCGGCTGGAAGAAAGTGCGTTACGACAATGCGTTTACCAAAAATCTTCCTTCAAAACTATACAATGGTGTAAACCGCCGACTTACCGGCATAAAGCTGCATGATATGAACTGCGGCCTTAAGTCTTACAAGCGCAAGGTGGTGAAGAGCATAGAAGTATATGGCGAGATGCACCGCTTCATACCCGTACTGGCCAAGTACGCTGGTTTCAAGAAGATAGGTGAGAAGGTAGTGCAGCACAGACCGCGTAAATACGGTTCTTCTAAGTTTGGCTGGGAACGCTTTATCAATGGCTTCCTCGATCTGCTATCTATCCAATTTGTAAGCCGCTTTGGTAAGAAACCAATGCACCTGTTTGGTGCCTTGGGGTCATTCACCTTCCTGGTAGGTTTTATCTTTATCATGTCGCTTATTGTAGATAAAATAAGGCTGGGTGCCGATTTCGGTATCACCAACAAGCCTGCTTTCTACCTCTCTATGCTGGCTATGATGATGGGTACCCTTTTCTTCCTTACCGGCTTTATAGCAGAACTCATTACCCGCAATGCCGCTGACAGGAACGTATACCTGATGGACGAAAAGATAGGCTGGGATAGCTGAGAAACTTAAAAGTAAAAATTGAAAACTAAAAAGTGGATGATGCAGCGGCTTTATTGCTAATTGCATGCTTCTGACACTTTGCAATACAAGAGCCGCATCTGCCGCTGTTGTGTCTTCTGACCAACAGCCATCGGGACGTTTTCGTTTTCTTCACACAGCACTTATTTAACAACTATCCCTATTACACTTTTGCCTTTTTTTACATCCTTCCTTCATCACTCAACATACTAGAAAAAACATATCCACAGAAAATAACCCGACTCAAACCCTTACCCACCGTGCATTCCGGAAGATTTTTTCTCAAATTTTGTGAATATCTTTATTTTATAAATTCATTTTCCTATATTAATTTGCACTCGATTTATAATCTGTTATCCTGAGCTTGCCGAAGGACGGCGCGCTCTTTGACATATGAACCTTATCACACCTCACAACACCACGTAGGGGCTGAATATCTTCAGCCCTGCAAAAACTGCAGTCTAACACTGGTCGAAGCGTCTCGCTTCAGACACAAAATGCAACCTAAGCATCCCAACATCAATCACAAATTGGCGGAAATTGGCGGAAAAACTGCGGAAAACTGCGGAAACTGGTGGTTTTTAAAAACCGACAAAACGCTTACCCATAAAAGCATACACAGGAAACGCACAAAAATAAACTGCCGGAAACGCAAAAAAACCACCACTGGCAGAAAAACACAAAATAAGTACCCTAAGCGCGTCCTTGCGAAGCTTGAGTTTATCCTGCAGAATTGCGGGAAAGCAATCTCATGAAAGAACGTATTCGTTTAGTATCCTGCCACAAGTTTACATCACCTGTGCAAGCATCCCGACGCGAGATTGCTTCGTTCCTCGCAAAGACCCGCTAACAATGCAGAACAAAGTAGAAGAAGCCATGAAAAAAGTGGAAGAAAGTGGAAGTTTTGTGAAATTTGTTAGAACATCCTCAAACGCTTACCCATAGTGGAGTACAGCTGAAAGCATGCAATTAAAACTTCCGCAAACAAGAAAAAACTTCCACTTTTCAAAACTCATACCAAATAGACATCTATTTTACACTTTTTGAATACGTCAACAACTCTCCTCCTTTTGAAGGAGGAGTACCCCAACATTTCGGCTTTTTCAACCGAAATGTTGGGGGGAGGTGGTTATTGCGTTGGGTGTATTTTTTAAGTCGAACTGGGATTAGTCATACAGGTCGAAGCGTCTCGCTTGCGATCAAAACCTACAAATGCTCCAGTAAAAACTCTATGGTCCTTGGATAGTAAAAATGCTCCAGCAGGTGAATGCGCGAAGCCACGTCGCCGGCAGTGTCTGATGACAATATATTGCAGTAAGCCTGTGTAATAGTTGCACCATTATCATATACCTCATCTACATGGTGTATGGTTATGCCCGATTGTTTATCTCCGCTTTTTACGACAGCATCATGTACATGGTGTCCATACATGCCCTTGCCGCCATACTTAGGCAACAGTGCAGGGTGGATGTTGATGATACGGCCATGAAATGCATTGATCACTGATACAGGTATCTTCCATAAGAAACCCGCCAATACTATAAGATCAGGTTTTAGCTCAGTTAGTTGTTCCAGCATCATGGCCTGACCGAATGTGTTGCGGTCAACGATCAGGAAAGGGATGTGTTCTCTTTTAGCTATTTCCAGTACACCGGCTTCCGCCTTATTACTCACTATCAGCGATACATGCGCCTTGCCATTTTGTTTGAAATGATCAATAATGGCTTGTGCATTTGTTCCTGTTCCTGATGCGAAAATGACTATTGAATGCATGGCTTTAAAACTAAAAACTAAAAAGTGAAAACTAAAAACCCTACGCCCTTTATGTGATCTAAACCTGATTTGCTAAAATGTACTGCCCCGATAGGGGCTACCTGTTTGTAGCAAAAACATAAACCGTATTGTGTTGCCCCGTAGGGGTTACCCTTTCACGTTCTATGATGTGTGCACTGCCGTTGTTACAGGAGCCGTGATAGCTGGTTTCGGCACCACTTCCTCTTTCGGCTCCTTCTTGATCACACCGGTATATATGAGTGCAAGGATAGCGAGGCCCGCAATTATACGGTATACGCCAAATGCCCTGAAGCTATGCTTCTGCACATACGTAATGAACGACTTAATAGCCAATACCGATACTATAAACGACACCAGGCAACCAACCACCAACATACCCAGGTTGTCGGTATTGTGGAATACCTCAGGCGTTTCTTTATACGTGTCCAGTATATCTTTGGCAGTGGCGGCGGCCATAGTAGGCACAGCCAGGAAAAAGGAGAACTCCGCAGCTACTTTCTTATCCAGCTTAGAAGCCATGCCGCCTATAATGGTCGACGCACTGCGGCTAAGACCCGGGAAGAGGATAGACAAGATCTGGAACAAACCCACTTTAAGTGCTTGAGCATTAGTGATATGCTCCTCATCATGTACAACGGGCTTTTTGAACCAACTGTCTACAAATAACAGTACCACCCCACCCAGCACTGTGATGCAGGCAATGGTGGTTACATCTCCCAACCGGGCTTTAATATAGTGACTAAGCGCCGCGCCAAAGACAAGCGCAGGGATAACAGCAATGATCAACTTTACATAAAAAGCAATACCCTTAAAATCAAGGAACTTCTTCCAGTACAGCACGATGACGGCCATTACTGCAGCAAACTGTATGACTATATCGAACATGTTGCTGAAGGCCTCATGCGGATCCATACCCATGATGGCTTTTGTAAACTTAATATGTGCGGTAGATGATATGGGGAGGAACTCCGTAACACCTTCTATAACGGCAATAACTATTGATTGTAACCAGGTCATGATCTACGGAATGTTTATGTATTTGTGCGTCTGTAAAGATAATTGCCACTGTGGGTGTTGCTGTATATAGTCTATGATGAGTGGGGTTACGCTATCGCGCTTGCTCCACTCGGGCTGCAGGTAAAGCAGGCAGTCTTTACCCACTTTTGCCGCATGCTCTTCTGCCCATTTAAAGTCACTGTGATGATACACAACTACTTTAAGTTCATTGGTCATATCCAGCGCTTCCTGTATTGGCGCTTTGAATTTTTTAGGCGACAAAGTTACCCAGTCTAAAGCACCTACAATTGGCGATGAGCCTGATGTTTCGATATGCGTTTTAAATCCTTCGCCATGCAGGAGGTTGCAAAGTGCCGTAAGATCATGCATGGCAGGTTCGCCGCCCGTTAT